>DRJJ01000157.1 GCA_011052255.1 Gammaproteobacteria bacterium
GTTGATCATGCCGGTGTCGCGGCTTTGTACCAGCAGGCCACCGATGACGCGTTTGTAGTCCAGTGCGGCGGGGCTGTCGCCTGTCCACAGTCCAGAGTCGAGTACGCGGACGTTTTGTTTGCTGCTGAGTACCTCGGCGGCTTCGACTGATATTTCCGGTGCGATAATTACTTCGACAAACTGCCGCTCGATAATCGCGCTGGCGGTATCGGCGTCGAGCATGCCATTGAATGCGATAATACCGCCGAATGCGGAGGTTGGGTCGGTCTGGTAGGCGAGCTGGTAGGCTTCCAGCAGGCTGGATGATACCGCAACGCCACAGGGGTTGGCGTGTTTGACGATCACGCAGGCCGGTTGTTCGAATTGTTTAACACATTCCAGTGCGGCATCGGTGTCGGCGATGTTGTTATACGACAGTTCTTTGCCCTGAATCTGTTTACTGCTGGCAACACAGGCGGTGGTGTTGTTAGGTTCGACATAAAATGCGGCCTGTTGATGCGGGTTCTCGCCGTAGCGCATGCCCTGTTTGTGCATAAACTGCAGGTTCAGGCTGTGCGGGAAGTTGGTGGCTGCGCCTTCAGGGTTGAGTGTGCCCAGGTAGTTGGCGATGGTGCCGTCGTAGTGCGCGGTGTGTTCGAATACGGAACGGGCCAGGCGGAAGCGGGTCGCTGCGCTTACCTCGCCATCATGGCTACGCATTTCTTCCAGTACCAGCGGGTAATCGTCTGCATTAACGATGACGGTGACGGCATCGTGGTTCTTGGCTGCGGCGCGCAGCATGGTTGGGCCACCGATGTCGATGTTTTCGATGGCGTCCTGCAGGCTGCAATCATCCTGCGATACGGTGTTCTCAAACGGGTACAGGTTAACCACAACCAGATCGATGGGCGGGATGTCGTGTTCCTGCATGGCGTCATCATCGGTGCCGCGTCGGCCTAGCAGGCCTCCGTGTATGCGTGGGTGCAGGGTTTTCAGGCGACCGTCCATCATTTCCGGGAAGCCGGTGTAATCGGATACTTCGGTTACGCTGATGTCCTGCTCAGCGAGCAGGCGTGCGGTGCCTCCGGTAGACAGGATCTCGATGTTCCTGGCCTGCAGGGCGCGGGCGAATTCTACAATACCGGTTTTGTCTGATACGCTGATCAGAGCGCGTTGTATGGCTGCCATGTATGGGTTTCCGTATGAGGCTAGTCGAGTTGGTGGCGCTTGAGTTTTTTTCTGAGGGTGCTGCGTGTGATACCCAGTATCTGTGCTGCGTGGGTCTGGTTGCCGCCCATCTGCTGCATGACCATATCCAGTAATGGCTTTTCAACTTCGTCGATCACCATGCGGTACAGGTCATTGCCTGCATGTCCGTCAAGGTCCTCGAAGTATTTTCCCAATGCCAGGCGTACGGTATCAGCCAGTCTGCTGTCGGTTTTGATGTCGTTTTCGTTATATTTATCCTGCTTGGTGTAGGCAGGTGACTCCATACTGCTGTAGTTCATGCGGCTTTTTCCCCTTTATTATTTGCCAGGCGGTCAAAGAATTCCCGCGTTATGGCTAGTTGTTGTTGTTGTGTTTCAGCCTTGTTTACGGTGTGACGAAAGGCAGCACCCCCATGCTGGCCCTTGCTATACCATGAGATATGCTTGCGTGCCATGCGTACACCGGTAAATTCGCCATAGAACTCATACAGATTGGCCAGATGGCCGAGCATGATGTCGCGGATTTCGGTTATGTCTGGTTCGGGTAGTTTCTCGCCGGTTTTCAGAAAATGCTCTATTTCGCGGAAGATCCAGGGTCGGCCCTGTGCGGCGCGGCCGATCATCACTGCATCGGCGCCGGTGTAATCGAGTACAAAACGGGCCTTTTCCGGAGTTTTGATATCGCCGTTGGCGATGACCGGTATGCTGATCGCATTTTTGACTTCGGCTATGGTGTCGTATTCGGCATCACCCTTGTAGCCGCAGGCGCGTGTACGCCCGTGTATGGCCAGTGCCTGTATGCCGGACTGTTCGGCGATGCGGGCTATATTAATGGCATTGCGGTTGCTCAGGTCCCAGCCGGTGCGGATTTTCAGGGTAACCGGAATGTCGACGGACTGGACCACTGCTTCCAGTATCTCGGTAACCAGCTTTTCTTTTTGTAGCAGGGCAGACCCTGCCATTACGTTGCAGACTTTTTTGGCCGGGCAGCCCATGTTGATGTCGATAATCTGTGCGCCCTGTTCGGCGTTATAGTGTGCGGCATCGGCCATCATTTGGGGCTCGGCACCGGCTATCTGAATAGAGCGGGGTTCGACTTCACCATCGTGGTTGGCGCGGCGTCTGGTTTTTTCGCTGCCCCACAATAATGAATTGGAAGACACCATTTCAGAAACGGCAAAACCGGCACCCAGTGATTTACACAATTGTCTGAACGGCCGATCGGTGACGCCAGCCATAGGCGCGAGCACCAGATTATTGTTCAGTTTGTAGGGTCCGATTTGCATGGTGATGGTCGTTATTTTTTTGGTTTCGAAACGGACTACGAATCATACCTTTATTCAGCAGACGGATAAAGCGGCTTTTTGTGAAATTAAGGTGAGGTTTTAGTTGAAAAATGAAAAGAACTTTGTTTACCGCAGGTTAAAATCAACACCTGATGTGGCTTGCTGGATAGATTGTCTGGTTGTGTTGTCGTTGTGCTACAAAAAATCAAACTCATAGGTTGATACAGGCTGTTCCGGCTTAAAAAACCGTAAATCCAGTGTCACTTGTCGGCCGGGTAGCATGCCTTGCTGGATGGACTGGTCAGCCAGATATTCCTCGGGTTTTATTCTGCGCATCGCGATTACCTGATTGTTGGTATCAGACAGGGTAACCTGGACAATGGGGTAGGCCTGTTTGAAACGGGCCTGATTAACAAACATGGCGCGTACGCGCAGTACGTTGTCCTGATCCGAATCCTGCGCTATTTCACGTTGTAGTAGTTCAATGCTTTGCAGCTCCCGGCGCAGCGGGATGTGGCAGTCGATTAGTTTGCAGTAGCTTTCGATCCAGGGACGGTAGTTGCTCGATTGTGCCAGTTCGTTGCGTATCACGTAGATGTACTGTAGCCCTAGCGCCAGAATAAGCAGAACCGCGCCGCTGTTCCAGGCCAGGCGGCGCACGCGGTGGGTCGCAATGACGGCATTGTGCAGACCGGCTTCCATTAATTCACTTTCCAGTTGTTCAGACAGCTTGCCTGCAGAGGGGCTGGAATCCTGGCTGGCAGATTCCATGTAATTAGGTATGGGTTCGGATTCCAGTTCCTGTTGTCCCGCTTCGAGGTTTTGTTCTGAGCCCTGCTCAGGATTAAGGTCAGAGCCCTGTGTGGCGGCCTCAAAGCGGGATAGGTCAATGTCACCATACAGCTCATCCTGTTCCTCCAGTGAGGCGCTGAACATCACGGACATTTCGTCGTCATGCTCGTCATCCTCGTCTTCTTCAATGATGATGGGTACGAGATCGCTACCAGGTGAGTTGTCAGTTTCTACCGGGGGAGAGGCCTGACTTTTTTTGTCAGGGTCCGGGATCAGACATTCGTAGGCATCAAATTCGAATTGGCAGACACTGCAGGAGACCTGTCCATCGGCGATATCGAGGTGTTCTCGGTTAAGCCGGAAGATGGTTTCGCATTTTGGGCATTGGCATAACATTTATATTGACTAGACTAATTCACTTTGCGCCGGCCTTCCAGACAAATCCATCCCTGTTCTTCGGTCATGGTTAGCCAGTCGACGGTATTGGCATAGGCCTGTTTAACAGACTCGGCCTGTTCAAGCAGTACCCCGGACAGTACCAGGCTGGCGCCTGGTTTGAGCAAACGGGCCAGTACCGGTGCCAGCTCCTGCAGAGGCCCGGCCAGTATGTTGGCGATCAGCAAGTCGACTTTGTGCTTGCTTTCTTTGCCCACTTCGGTGGGCGAGCAGACCAGCAGTCGGTCGGTGACCTGATTACGCTGAGCGTTGTCATGGCTGGCCTGCAGAGCCTGCGGATCGTTGTCCACGGCGGTAACCTGATCGGCCTTTAGCAGCAAGGCGGCGATGGCCAGTACGCCAGAGCCACAACCGTAATCGATGACCTGTTTATTGGCAGGTGGATGCGCATCCAGCCAGCGCAGGCACAGGGCCGTGGTGGGGTGGGTGCCGGTACCGAAGGCCAGCCCCGGGTCGAGCATGATATTGACCGCATCGGGTTCGGGTGGCTGGTATACGCTGGGGCATATCCATAACCGCGTACCAAAGCGCATGGGTTTAAAGTCGTCCATCCATGCGCGCACCCAGTCACGATCCGCAATGGTTTCAGTCTTCAGTTGGGGTTCTGCCGCATCGCTACCCAGCATGTTAAAAATGTCGCTGCTGATTTGTTCAGCATTGGCGTTGTCATCAAACAGGCCGGTTACCACGACTTGTTGCCAGATGGGGGTTTCACCCGGGCCGGGTTCCAGCAAAGGCTGATCGGCTGCATCGGAGAGGGTGACTGACAGGGCACCACAGGTTTCGAGTGTCAGTTCATAGAGACTGGCTGTGTCAGGATTGGGTGCATACAGGGAGATCTGGAACATTAGTTTAAGGAGTCTCTGATTAATCATCAAGTAGTGGTGATTCCAGGGTAAGCTCAAGTCCTCTACTCGGCACCGTTTTCCAAGACCCTGTCATACTCTGCCATATACCATTTATACCATTTATACCATTTATACCATTTATACCATTTATACCATTTATACCATTTATACCATTTATACCTTAGTAATTACAATATGTTAGCTTATTTTAAGTCGGCTGAAAGTGTCAGCAGGTGTCTGAAATAGGTCTGAAAACCGCACTTAGACTGCGCTCAAACTCCAACGATGTCCCTGTCCGTTCCGCTGCATTCCACTCACGTTCCATATCGGATACAAACTAACACATATACTGAACATGCCAGTATCCTGGATTTACGCCAGCGGGCTTACCCGTTTCCTATGTATAGCTTCTAATAGCGTTAGTTATTCTGTATATAACGCTTAGCCCTTAACCCTGGCAATCCCTTATAGACAAACCACCTCATATTCATCTCACCAGGCCATGGTGTCCAGGCCAATACCCCGAAATAAGGTCAACCATGCCGCACCCATGGACCGTGTATTTGATTCTCAGCTGAATGGCTCTTTGAAGCGTCTCGCTGCGAACGGTGATGAGAAATGCGGGCCAGGAAAAAACACTAAAGAAAATGATGTAAGTGACGATATTGAAGAAAGTAGCGAAAATGACGAAACTGATGATTAAATAATTATTCTGTAAATCAATGGAATAAAAGATTAGCACGGTAGAAAACAGAGGATTAAAGCGACCTTTAATATTGTCAACGAGGAATAAATGATGAAACTGACAGTCCAGAATAAATTATTCACAGGCTTTGCTGTAGTGCTGGTGCTTGTCGCACTGGTGTCAATCAACAACTATATCAAGATGGTCGCAAACAGCAACATTGAGCATCGTCTGTTGAAAGTACGCATGCCAACGGTGATGGCCGGTATGCAGCTGGTCGATGGTATCCACCTCTCTCTGGCCGGGTTGCGCGGCTACATGATTCTGGGTAAAGACCCGGCCAAGGCTGATAAACTCAAGGCTGAACGTCAGCGTGGCTGGGTTCTAATCGACACAGCCCTGGCGGAAATGGACGAGTTTGCCAATAATTGGACTGACCCAAAAAATATCGAGATGTTGAACCAGATGAAGGGCCTGGTGGAGCAGTTCCGTACCGCCCAGCAGGAAGTGGAAGACATCTCCCATACACCTGCAAACATCCCTGCTCTGAATCTGCTGCTGACCGAGGCTGCACCACGGGCTGCGAAAATTCTCGGTGCGGTTAGTGTCATCATTGATGAAGAGTCCACGCTGGATGCCACCCCGGAACGCAAAAAGCTATTGAAGTTGCTGGCCGACAGTCGTGGTTCCTTTGCTGTGGGCCTGGCCAATATTCGCGCCTTCTTGCTATCAGGCGATACAAAGTTTGCGAATAACTTTCAGGCCAAATGGAAGGTAAACGAGGCACGCTACAAAGAACTTCTGGGCATGACTGGCCTGTTTAATTCTACCCAGGCCCAGGCATGGGATACCTATAAAAGCGTGCGTGCCGAGTTTGTACCGCTGCCTGACAAAATGTTTGAGCTGCGCAGCGGCAAAGACTGGAACCTGGCCAACTACTGGTTAGGCACCAAGGCGGCACCCAGGGCCGGTGCCATTATGCGCATCCTCAAGGACATGCGCGCCTCGCAGGATAACCTGGCTGCAACAGACGAAGCATTGCTGGCAAGCGAATTCACCTCGATGAAAACCGTGATGATTATCGGCACGCTAATCGCCCTGGGCATAGGTGTGTTGGTTTCTGTTTTCATCAGCCGTATGATCACCGTACCGTTGAAAGCAGTAGTGGCTCGCGCCAAGGCTGTTGCCGGTGGCGATCTCACCGGTGCTGCCCTGGAGTCAAAAGGACATGATGAGCTGGCCGAGTTAAGCGGCGCGATTAACGACATGAATAGCAGTCTGCGGGACGTTGTTGAACGGATTACGGGCTCGGCGCAACATATAGGCAGTTCTTCCGAGGAGCTCTCGGCCATCACCGAGCAGACCAGCCAGAGTATCTACGAGCAGCAATCGCAGACCGAGCAGGTGGCCACGGCGATGAACGAGATGAGTGCCACGGTGCAGGAGGTGAGCAAGAACATCACCGGCACAGCACAGGCTGCTGAAGAAGCCAACAAGGAAACGATCGAGGGTCGCAAGGTGGTAGACGAAGCCATACAGGCCATTGAGCAACTTGCCGGGCAGATTGAAAACGCGTCGTCTGTGATACACCAGCTGGAACAGGACAGCGAAAATATCAGTGCGGTCATGGACGTTATTCGCGGTGTCGCCGAGCAGACTAACTTGCTGGCACTGAACGCCGCCATTGAGGCAGCCCGCGCCGGTGAGCAGGGCCGTGGCTTCGCGGTAGTGGCTGACGAGGTGCGTACCCTGGCTGGCCGCACCCAGCAGTCCACGGAAGAAATCAACCAGGTGATCGAAAAACTCCAGGCCGGTTCCCGCAAGGCCGTAGAGGTAATGAACAAGAGTCGTGAAGAAGCCCAGTCCGTGGTCGATCACGCCACCAATGCGGGCACATCACTATCAGTGATTTCCTCGGCGGTGGAGCGCATCAACGGCATGAGTGCCCAGATCGCCAGCGCGGCGGAGCAGCAGAGCGCCACAGCCGAGGAGATCAATCGCAACATAACGAACATCACCGAAATGGCTAATGAGACCACCGCCGGGGCACAGCAAACGTCCACCGCCAGTGGTGACCTGGCCCGTCTGGGCACCGAGCTACAGGGATTGGTTGGGCAGTTCAAGGTTTGAGAATACCCACCTACTAGAGAAATACATGGGAGTCAGACTATGTCAACGCTAATGCAATCGGTCGATGAACGCACACGCCTCGCGGGTACAAACCGACTGGAAGTTTTGTTGTTCAGCCTGCGGGGTCATACCATACCCGTGATCAACCTGCCTAAATACTGCGGTATCCCGGTTGAGGAAAGCCGAGCATCATGATCGTTACCGAATACAACAAGCACGTGCAGGGCTTTCTGGTGCATTCGGTAGACAGCATCATGCGTCTGGCGTGGGAAGACGTCAAAGTGCCGCCGTCCATGGTGGGCAACCAACACGGCGGCCTGGTTACCGCTGTGACCGAGTTGGCAGACAAAATCCTGATTATGATCATGGATGTCGAGAAGGTGTTGTCCGAGGCGGCAGGCTTGTACGATGACGATACAGTCTACGACGGGATCTCCTCTGTGGGTGATCAGAGCATGACAGTCCTGTACGTCGATGATTCCAGTGTAGCTCGACTGACCGGCTGCAATGCATTTTGACGGATATCGAAATGCCGGAGATGGATGGTTATGCCCTGACCCGCAAGATAAAAGACGATGATCGTTTCAAGGATCTTCCCGTCATCATGCATTCGTCTCTGAGTGCCGAGGCGAATCAGGCTCTGGGTGCGGGTGCAGATGCCTAAGTGGCAAAATTCGAACCGCGAGAGCTGGCCGCGACCCTGATGAAGATGATGCCTGCCTAAGAAGATAAATGCCTGGGGCGCTCTGATCAGTGTACGGTATTCAAAGCAGATAACCACACCGCGGCTGTAGCGATACAGTTCGTGATATGTAGAGATTAACCAAGAGGATTGCATGACAGAAAAGCAGAAAGACTATTTTACCAGCCGTGAGGCTGCCGAGCGACTGGATGTGTCTGTGAGCACCATTCAGCTTTGGACAAATAATGGTCTTTTACGTGCATGGACTACAGCAGGAGGACATCGGCGTATTGTGCGCAGTTCAGTCGAGGAAATACTAGGCCAGCAGCAGGCTGTTTCAAGTGTACAAAAACCGGATGAGCAATTGTCGATTGTTGTTGTGGAAGATAATGCACAACAGCTACGGCTGTATGAAAAACAATTTCTTGCCTGGCACATGAATACGCGGGTGGTCATGGCCAAAGATGGTTATCAAGGCCTGATCAAGATTGGCAGCACCTTACCCGACGTCATTATCACCGATTTAAAGATGCCCAATATGGATGGCTTTCAGATGATCAGGGCGCTGAAAGAGTTGCCAGAGTTAGAGCACAGCATAATTATTGTTGTGAGTGGTCTTAAGGAAGACGAAGTAAAGACCAGGGGTGGATTACCGGAGGGCGTGTACTTGTTTACCAAACCGATCCCTTTCAAAAACCTGGAAACCCTGATACGTGAGAAAACACGTACAAAGGTTGCGTAACACATTACAAGATAACTGAAGAACAGACAGAATTAGAGAGAGGAACTCATGGCGGCATCCAGCGGATCGGGTCTGGCAGTAAAACTGGCTGCATTGCAGGTGAACTTTAAGCAACAGCTTTCCGGCAAGCTTGCTGAAATTGAGCGCCTGTGGGCGGGCTGTTATCAGAATAATGCAAGCAGCGCCAATCTGGTGGATCTTCATCGCATGGTTCACAGCCTGGCCGGTTCCAGTGCTACCTTCGGTGCAGTGGCCGTGAGTCTCGTTGCGCGAGAAGTAGAACAGACGCTGAAACTTCTATTAAAAGAGCCTGGTCAGGCGTCGCCCTTTTCCAGTGAAATACAACAACAATTAGATGAATTGTTACCCAGGCTAAGGCAGGCTGCTGAAGAATGGCAGCCTTCAAACATTTTCTCTATTCGACCCGGCGAATCAAAAGATCAGTGTGCTGGTAATCTTGTTTATCTGGTGGAAGATGATGAGCTTTTAGCGGCAGATCTGGTTGCAAAGCTTGAACAAGCCAACTATCGAGTGCAGCACTTTACTGAATTGAGTGGTTTGGAAGCCGCCTGTGAAAAGGAAATCCCGGTGGCAATCATCATGGATATGGTTTTCAGGGATGGTAATATTGTGGGTGCGGAGCATATTCCCAGAATAGTAGACAAGCTACACATCTCTCCGCTGGTGATCTTCATTTCAGAGCATGATGAAATCGAAGCCCGTCTTGCTGCAGTGCGCGCGGGTTCCCACCGCTTTTTCTGTAAACCACTGAAGGTGAATAAACTGATCCGGGCTCTGGACGGGTTGACGGCGCGGCAGGAAAAAACGCCCTATCGGGTATTGCTTATCGATGATGACGAAACCTTACTGGAGTACTGTGCGACTGTGCTGCGCGAAGCAGGTATGGATGTTGAAACTCTGTCCAACCCTCTGCAGGGTCTGAAAGTATTGACCGAGTTTAAACCGGATGTTGTCATCATGGATGTATATATGTCTGAATGTTCAGGGCCTGAGCTGGCCCAGGTAATTCGCCAGGATGATGCGTGGGTCATGGTTCCTGTCATATTTTTATCCGTCGAATCGGATCTCAATCGTCAACTGGCAGCCTTGAATCTTGGCGGTGACGACTTCCTGGTAAAACCCGTGGAGGCAGGTCATCTGGTGGCAGTGGTTACTGCCAGGGCAAAACGGGCACGCAGGACCATTCAACTCAATAAAGATCTGAAAAATGCGCTGAGAGAAAGCAAGTTCCAGCTTTTCACCATGGATCAGCATGACATTGTCAGTACGACCGATGTCACCGGCCGAATTATCAGTGTGAATGACAAGTTCTGTGAAATCAGCGGCTACAGTCGCGAAGAATTGCTGGGGCAGAATCACCGCATACTCAAGTCAGGTTACCATCCCGACTCATTTTATAAAGATTTGTGGAACACCATCACCCAGGGCAAGGTTTGGCATGGCACTATATGTAACTGTAGAAGGGATGGCAACGAATACTGGGTGGAATCCACCATCGTTCCCTTTCTGGATAATAACGGAAAACCCTATAAATATGTTCATGCCCGCACGGACATTACTGCACTCAGACAAAGTGAGGAACGCCTGCACAGTAGCCAGGTATTTGCCAACATCGGTACCTGGGACTGGCATATCAGGACAGGCGAGATGTACTGGTCGGTACTCGTTGGCCCGATGCTCGGTTATCAGCAAGGCGACCCTGATACCACCTACGAAAACTTCCTCTTCGCTGTGCATCCTGATGACCGCCAAATGGTGGAGAAGGCGGTGAACAGCTGCATTGAGCATGGCTGCGAATTTAACATCGAATACCGGATAGTGTGGCCGGATGGCAGTGTGCATTGGCTGCAGGCAGGTGGCGATGTCCTGCGCACCGAGGCAGGTGAGCCTCTGCATATGCTGGGTGTGATTCAGGACATCAGTATTCGCAAGTGTGCCGAACGGGACCTGATCAAGACTCGCGATGAGGCAGAATATGCCAACCGTGCCAAGTCACAATTTCTCTCCAGTATGAGCCATGAGTTACGTACACCTATGAATGCCATCATAGGTTTTAGTCAGCTTTTAAGAATCGATAACGATCAGCCTTTGAATGAATCCCAGCAGGAAAATGTCGATGAGATACTCAAGGCGAGTAACCATCTGCTGGAACTCATTAACGAGGTGCTGGATCTGGCCAGGATCGAGACAGGGCGTATTGACCTTTCTATCGAGACAGTCGTGCCTGGTGAGGTCATAGCTGAATCCCTGCAGCTGATTACGCCGTTAGCACAGAAACGTGGCATTGAAATCAGCTTGACTCTTGATGGGGCTAATATTACGTTTGAACAAGTGCTGCAGCAACATAATGCAGTACGGGCAGATCGTACCCGGCTCAAGCAAGTATTGCTTAACCTGTTGAGTAATGCGGTCAAATACAATTGTGAAAATGGCAAGCTCATCATAGCCTGTAACAACACCGAAAATAACCAGACCCGGATCAGCATTTCCGATACGGGTACCGGCCTTACCATGGAGCAGCAGTCTCAGTTATTCAAGGTCTTTAATCGACTGGGGGCGGAACAGTCAAATATTGAAGGCACGGGTGTTGGTCTGGTAATCACCAGGAATATCGTTGAACTCATGGGTGGTAGCATCGGTGTAGAGAGTCAGTCAGGCAAGGGCAGCACCTTCTGGATCGAATTACCAAATGCTACCTTGCATTCTGCACAAAAGAAGGAGTCTGATAAAAAGGGAGCCATGCAAGTACATACTATCATCAGACCTGAATACAAGCATACCGTGCTCTATATAGAAGACAATCCCGCAAACCTGCGGCTGGTAGCTCAATTGCTGGGACGTTTGCCTGATATTCATATGTGGAGCGCCCATGAACCGTTACTGGGTCTTGAACTGGCGGTGGAACATAACCCCGACCTGATTTTGCTGGATATTAATCTGCCGGGCATGAATGGTTTTGAGGTGCTTAACCAGCTTCGACAGAGGGAAGCAACCCGTGAAACACCGGTTATCGCCATTAGCGCCAACGCCATGCCTGGAGATATTAAAAAGGGGTTGGAAGCAGGTTTTGATGAATACATCACCAAACCGATTGATGTTGAGGCCCTGTTGCAGGCTTTGGATACTATGCTGACAGGTAATAACAAATAAAAGACATGAATACAATATCTGATCATCTATACAGGTGGTGCATATGGGCAGTCTTGCTTCTGGGTTTTGACATGCTAGTGGCTTGTTCACAAGATGACAATTCGAGAACTGTAAAGATCCTTAAGATTGCGGTACTGCCTGATCAGAGTGAGTCGCAACTGCACAGTAAATATCAGCCCTTGCAAGATTATATAAAATCTCGCACTGGCCTGAATTCTACGTTGCTGATACCTGCATCGTACAAAGAGTTGCTGCAATGGTTTGATGACAAGCATATTGATATGGCATTGTTTGGTGGCGTTACTTACGTAAAGGCTCATTTGCAGAGTAACGCAATTCCGTTAGTAATACGCGATGTGGATGGTCGTTTCAGAAGTATCGCGATAGTGAGCGCGAATAATCCTGCGAGCAGTTTACAGGACATTAAAGGTGCTTCACTGGCATTTGGATCTCGGCTCTCTACCTCTGGCCACTTAATGCCAAGATACTTTTTACGGCAGAATAATATCATTCCTGAAGAATTTTTTAGCAAGATTCTATATTCTGGCGCTCACGACGTCACTGCCGAATGGGTTCGCGATGGAAAAGTGGAGGCTGGGTTAACCCATTCGGGCATCGCAAACGAAATGTTCCTTGACGGACGATTAGGCAAGGATAAGGTTAAGGTTATCTGGAAATCTCCGCCTTTTGCTGATTATGTGTGGGCAGTGCAGCAAGACATCAGTAAGCAGCAAAGAACTATGATTCGGGATACTTTTCTGTACATGAATCAAAATGATGAAGGCAAACTATTGCTACAAAGCCTCGGCGCAAATTATTACATCCCGGCAGGAAATGACGATTTTAGCAAGCTGGAGCAGATTATCCTGCAAATGGAGCAACATGGACATAAACAATGAGAGTACTGGATACTACACTGGAAAGAACACAAATTAACCGTAGCGTATACGGGTTACTGGGCATGGTGGTTATTGTCTTCGTAACGATCCTCATTGTGCTCCAGTTACAACAGAATGAAATTCGGAATAGAGATGCTTTAACTAATGATTACCACCTGGCTATAAGTCTAAAGAGCCTGGCGCTACTTGGTGCAATTAATGCAACCAGAATATGGTTCCGTGATCATAGTATTGAGTACAAAAATAAAACCACCACTTCAGAATATACTGTAATCGAGTCACAGAGACATACGGAATTCTCGGAAAGAGACAAAACAGGTGCGCTTAAGAACGAAATCGAGAAACTTGTTGATGAAATCAATGCGACTCAGAGGCAATATGCAGACCCTGAATTTACTTCTATCAGCTCATTACTGGAAAAGGCGAACAGGGAAGTTCAGGCTAATTTAAGCAAGATGCAATCTACAGGCAAATATGCCAGTAAAATAATTGATGATAGTGTAGAGCTATTAATCCCGGTCATCCATCAGATGCAGCGTCTGCATAAGCATGCTTACCAGCAAATGCGGCTGTCAATAGATGATTTTCAGCGGGTCAAAGAGATTCAAATTATTAGTCTGATTATTGTGCTGGTGATAGTTGGCCTGTTTGGCGTTATAAGGATGTTACGTCATGTTCGTCACACGCTAAAAAATCTGACTAAGACACAGAATGAACTGCAAGAACGAGAACAGAACTTTAGCTTGTTAACCCGTAACATGCAAGATGGGGTTCTTGTGAACTTTGAAGGCAAGCATGTTTTTGCAAATAAAAGTATGGCTATGATGCTAGGTTATGAAAAACCAGAGGAACTAACTGGAACCAGGATCGAGGATATTGTGCACCCTGATGATGTAGATATGGTGTTAAGCCGATTTCGATCACGAATGAAAGGAAACGAAAAGCCGAGTCAATACGAAACCAGATTTATTACCAAAGCGGGTGATGTGTTAACTGTCGATCTCAGTGCCGCAAAGACCTTATGGAAGGGAAGGCCTGCCGGGATGGTTACAGTCAGGGATATTACCGAGCGTAAAAAAGATGAGCAGGCACTACAGCAATTCAAGTATACGCTGGATCAAACTCTTGATTGTGTATATCTGTTCGATGCCGAGAGTCTTCTCTTTATCTATGCAAATGAAGGTGCTATGCGGCAGATAGGTTATACTCGCGATGAACTGTTAGCCTTGCACCCTTATGACATCAAGCCGGAATATACCGAACAACAATTTCGCGATATTATCACTCTGCTACTGAATGGCGAGCAGTCATCACTCAATTTCGAGACTATCCATCAGCATAAGAATGGCCACTGTGTACCAGTGGAGGTTTTTATACAATTAATTTCATCGGAAGCGGGCGTGGCGCGCTTTATAGCCATTGTGCGTGATATTACCGATCGTAAGCAGGCAGAAACTGAACTCGACAAACATCGTGAGCATCTCGAAGAATTGGTTAAGGAACGCACTGTTGACTTGATGACTACCCGTGATGAGGCTGAAAAATCCAATGCCGCCAAATCCGAGTTTCTCTCCCGCATGAGCCATGAATTGCGCACACCCCTGAATGCTATACTCGGGTTTGGCCAAATACTTGAGATGGATGCCGAGGGGTTTAGCGACACTCAGCGAGCTAACGTTAAAGAGATTACTGATGCCGGCCAACACCTGTTGGAACTTATTAATGAAGTGCTGGATCTGGCCAAAATCGAATCCGGTAAGCTGGATATTTCTCTGGAGATAGTTTCTGTCGATGATCTGTTGCAGCAGTGTCTTACTATGATACAACCTCAGGCAAAAGCATGCCAGCTTGAAATCATTGATCTCATCAGTAAGCAGGGATATTACGTACAGACCGACTTCACTCGTGCAAAACAGGTGCTGTTAAATCTTTTATCCAATGCGGTGAAATACAACTGCTGCCAGGGACGTATTACGCTGACTAGCGAGGTTGTAGACAAAAATCGACTTCGTATTTTTGTTACAGATATGGGGAGCGGTTTGACGGAAGCGGAAATAGAAAGATTGTTTACGCCTTTTGAACGCATCGATTCTACGAATAATATTGAAGGTACAGGTATTGGTCTTGTTATCACCAAACACCTGATTGAACTCATGGGCGGTACAATTGGTGTTAAGAGCACACAGGGTGAAGGCAGTACCTTTTGGGTGGAGTTCGGACTGGCACGGGCACTGTCTGCTGGTGCATAAGACGAAAAGCATGAGCGAAATCAACAATCAAATGAATGTCGATCCAGGAAAGGCCAGTATCCTGGTTGTGGATGATGAGGCTGCCAATGTCAGGCTTCTGGAAAAAATGCTTGCGACGAGAGGGTATAGCAATGTGGTTTGTACCTTGGATCCAGATCAGGTCTTGCCACTGTACCAGAAATATAAAAGTGACTTGATTCTACTGGATATCAATATGCCGAAGCTGGATGGTTATGGCGTGATGGGCCAACTTAATAAGCTGACGAAAGGGTGTCCACCACCCATCCTGATATTAACAGCACAGCATGACCAGAGCTCTCGCCAGCGTGCACTGGATAGTGGGGCTCGTGATTATGTCACGAAACCTTTCGATGCCGATGAGTTGTTGTCTCGCGTTCGCAATTTGCTGGAAGTTCAGATGGCGCAAAAGTTTATGCATCGTCAAAATGAAATCCTTGAACAGAAGGTGCGGGAACGAACGCAGGCTATGCATGACACACGCTTGCAGGTTGTGCGTTGTCTAGGTCGAGCGGCAGAGTACCGCGACAATGAAACCGGCCTGCATATCATCCGTATGAGTAAGATGGCGGTGGTGATAGGCTCGGCTGCAGGCATGGATGATGAACAGTGTGATCTGCTGTTAAATGCAGCCCCGATGCACGATATCGGCAAGATTGGCATACCGGATCATATACTACTTAAGCCCGACAAGTTTGAACCCGAAGAATGGATGATTATGCAAACTCACGTTCAGATTGGCGCGGATATTCTTTCAGGAGACAATTCGGATTTAATGACCATGGCACGTGATATCGCCATTACTCACCATGAAAAATGGAATGGCAAGGGTTACCCCAACGGTCTTGAAGGCGAGGCAATACCGCTGACCGGTCGTATCACCGCACTGGCCGATGTATTTGATGCGCTGACTTCTGAGCGGCCTTACAAAAAGGCCTGGCCGGTGGAGAAGGCCGTGGAATTAATAAAAGAAGAAAGCGCAAAGCATTTTGATCCCATGCTTGTTGAGATTTTACTTGAAAGGCTTCCTGAGATTATCAAAATCAAGGAAAAATACGCCGAACCGGTTAACAAATAAGGCTAAAGGCCGAGTTTCTTCTCCAGGTAATGGATGTTTGTGCCACCGGCCTGAAACGCGCTGTCATCGAGCAGGTCGCAGTGCAGCGGGATGTTGGTTTTAATCCCTTCGATGACAATTTCTGACAGCGCCATACGCATACGCCGCAGTGCAGATTCGCGGGTGTCACCGTAGGCAATCAGCTTGCCGATCATGGAATCATAATGCGGTGGCACACGATAGTTGTCATAGATGTGCGTGTCGATGCGAATACCGGGTCCGCCGGGAGCATGAAATTCTTCTATGGTTCCGGGGCAGGGCATGAAGTTGGTCGGGTCTTCGGCGTTCAGGCGACATTCAATCGCGTGGCCCTTGATCTTGATGTCTTCCTGGCGGTAGCTTAACGGTTCGCCGGCTGCGATCAGCAGTTGTTCCTTGATGATGTCCACGCCGGTAATTTCTTCGGTGACCGGGTGTTCAACCTGCACGCGGGTGTTCATTTCAATGAAATAGAATTCGTCATTTTCATACAGAAACTCAAAGGTGCCGGCACCGCGATAACCGATATCAAGACAGGCCTTGGTACACAGCGCTCCCATGCGTTGCCTGACTTCTTCGGTAATGCCGGGGGCGGGTGCTTCTTCTATTACTTTCTGGTGGCGGCGTTGCATGGAGCAATCACGCTCACCCAGACAGATGGCATTGCCGTGGGTGTCGGCCATGACCTGGAATTCAACGTGGCGCGGTGTCTCCAGGTATTTTTCCATGTAGACCATGTCGTTGCCAAAGTTGGCGGCCGCTTCGCTGCGTGTAAGAGAGATGGCATTGAGCAGGTTGGCTTCACTGTGTACTACGCGCATGCCGCGCCCACCCCCACCACCGGATGCCTTGATGATGATCGGGTAGCCGATTCGGTTGGCGATCTCCATGTTGGTGTCGGCATCATCACCCAGTGGCCCGTCAGACCCGGGTACGCAGGGGACGCCGGTTTCTTTCATGGCGCGGATAGCGGAGACCTTGTCACCCATGATGCGGATAGTCTCGGCCTTGGGGCCAATGAAGATGAAGCCGCTTTGTTCAACGCGTTCAGCGAAATCTGCATTTTCAGACAGGAAGCCATAACCGGGATGTATCGCCACCGCATCGGTTACCTCGGCGGCGCTGATCAGTGCGGGCACGTTCAGGTAGCTGTCGGCTGACGGGGGTGGCCCGATGCAGACCGATTCATCGGCCAGTAAGACATGTTTCAGGTCACTGTCGGCGGTGGAGTGTACGGCCACAGTTTTGATACCCATTTCGTGGCAGGCGCGCAGAATCCGCAGCGCAATTTCTCCCCGATTGGCAATCACGATTTTATCTAGCATAACGACTCGCTGATTTTATGTTTGAAGGTGCTAATGAATGAGTTCGGCTTACTCTATTACGATCAGAGGTTGTCCGTATTCTACCGGCTCGCCATTTTCAAGCAGGATGGCCTTGACCACGCCGGACACGTCCGAGTCTATCTGGTTGAACATTTTCATCGCCTCAATAATACACAGGGTGTCGCCCTTGTTGACGTGGCTACCGACTTCAATAAAAGACGGGTTGCCAGGTGCTGGTGAGCGATAAAATGTGCCGACCATCGGTGATTTAATCTGATGGCCTTGTATTAACTCGGCACTTTCTTTCTGTGGCTCGGCTGCTGCCACAGCAGGCGCCGCTTCAACCGGGGCCGGCGCGACAGGCATGGCGCCGTATGGGGCTACCGCAACCTGTGTTGAATAGCGACTGATGCGAACCGATTCTTCACCTTCGTGAATCTCGATTTCAGCGATACCGGAATCATCCAGTAGTTCAATCAGTTTTTTTATTTTACGTATATCCATAATGACTTACCTGTTCTGCAATAATGTGAGGGCGGCGTCCAGTGCCAGGTTATAGCTGTGTGCACCAAAACCACTGATGACACCCTCTGCAATATCTGAAAAGTAGGAGTGCTGACGAAAGGCCTCGCGTTGCTGCACGTTCGACAGGTGACATTCTATGAACGGAATACTGACGCCGAGCAGGGCATCACGTATCGCGATACTGGTATGGGTAAAGGCGGCCGGGTTGATCAGGATAAAATCAACGGCTTCGACACTGGCCTGATGGATGCGGTCAACCAGTTCGTGTTCGGCGTTACTTTGAAAGCTGCTCAGTTCATGTCCGGCATTGACTGCGCGCAAGGCCAGTTCATTCTGGATGGCATTCAGATCCTGTGCACCATAGATATCCGGCTCGCGTTTGCCGAGCAGATTCAGGTTGGGGCCATTCAGAAGCAATATCTTTGCCATGAGTCTCTCATTTGTTGTGAACTATTTCACGATCAGAGCAGTTTAAGCCATGATCTACGAAGATCGCGACCCGTTAGTATCAGTATCAGGCAGCCTGGTGGACGGGGTTAGTGCCTTTTCGTACCTGCAGCTAAACCTGTAGTGGCTTTGCAGATAACGACAGGATATAAAATATTTCTTTTAATATCATATTCTTATCTGTAGATTAATCAGTGCAACCCATATGCGTCGATTAATCGAGCCTGCTATGCTGCTGTATTGGACGGAATTGTGCACGAACTGTGCAGTAATGTCTAGACTTGTCGTGATTTAGCTGCAAATTCGCTACCAATCGCCACTAGATAGACAATATTTTTCAGGTTATTGGTAGATATACTTATTGGCTCAGCAAATGAGCCGGTTACGGCCCTCCGGGCTTGTTTAACAGGGGCTGTATAAATGCGATGGCTTCGTCGTAGGTCACTTCACCAAACTTTTTATGATGGATGATGCCCTGGCGGTCGATGATCACGGTATAGGGCAGCTGGCCGTACTGGTTGCCGTAGGCCTCGGTGACTTTGATCGCGCTGTTTTCACCTACCAGTATCGGATAGTTAACACCGATGTTATCGGCGTAGGCCTCAACCAGATCGACCTGATCTATCGCCACGCCGATGACCTGAAAATCCTGTTTGCCAAACTGATCCTGTAATTTGATAAAGGCCGGGATTTCACGGCGACAGGGTGGGCACCAGGTGGCCCAGAAGTTCAGCAGGATAACCTTGTTGTTCCATTCACTGATCGGGTGTTCGACACCTTCGACATCAGGCAGGCTGAAGTCTGGACGGCGCGCGCTGCCATGATCGGTTTTCTTTGTCTGGCCATCAGCCGCTTGTGGTGGTGCAGCCGGGTTGTTGGTCTGGAACAGCATAAAACCGGCGCCGGCCGCAGCCAGCCCCAGCACGATGAGCATTAAGATTTGCTTGAGGGGCATAGGGTTTCCGTTTTTAATTTTATTTTAAGGTAGCGTGCAGATGATCCATAAATTGTTGCGCGGTCATTTCACCAACGACTCGATAGCGTTTCATTTCCGTGCCGCTCTTGTCATAGAACAGGATAGTAGGCGGGCCAATAATGCCGTAATGTTTCATCAGCGCTTTATCTACATCATCGTTGTCGGTTACGTCGGCCTGTAGCACGACGGTGTTGGCCAGCATGTTCTGTACTTCAGGATCCGAGAATACGTATTTATCAAATTCCTTGCACGAGATACACCAGTCGGCATAGAAGTCCAGCATCACGGTTTTGCCCTGTGCGCTGGCAGCGGCCACTTCGCGATTAAGGTCGTCCAGTGATTTTACGGTTTTGAAAGGCAGGCTGTGTTTCGCTGATGTACTGCCGCTGGCACTGCTCATCGCAGACATTTGGTGAAATGGCCGGAGCGGGTCGGTATTACCGGTGCTGGCGCCCAGCATCAGGATGACGCCGTAAAGCAGCATCATAATACCTACGCCTTTCCAGAAACGTGGCCAGCCGCCGGTTGCTTCGCGTATCGGCTCCAGTGCGCCGAGGTAGATAGCGGGTACGATCAGCAGTGCTGCCCACAGTACCATGGTGATTTCACCGGGCAGGATGCGTTCCAGCATCCATACCGCAACACCCAGCAGGGTAACACCGAACACGCCCTTGACCGCATCCATCCACGGGCCGGCCTTGGGCAGTAATTTGCCGCCGCCGGTGCCGATAATCAGCAACGGCACGCCCATGCCTATACTCATTGAGAACAGCGCTACGCCACCCAGTACCGCGCTGCCTTTCTCGGCAATAAAGATCAGTGCAGCGGCCAGTGGTGCGGCGACACAGGGGCCAACAATCAGTGCAGACAGAAGCCCCATGATCGCTACCCCGACCAGTGTGCCGCCCTGTTGCTTGTTACTGTAGTTAGTCAGGCGACTCTGAATAAAGCCGGGCATCTGCAAGTCATAAAAACCGAACATGGACAGCGACAGTGCAACGAATACGGTCGCAAAGCTGCCCAGTATCCACGGGTTCTGGAACGCGGCAGTCAGGTTGGCGCCTGACATGCCGGCAATAACGCCGACGATGGTATAGGTAACGGCTACCGACAACACATACACCAGTGATAGCGTGAAGGCCTTGCGGGTAGTGATCTTGTCACCCTGGCCGGCGATGATGCCCGACAGGATCGGGATCATCGGGAATACGCAAGGCGTAAAGGCCAGCGCCAGTCCGGCCAGGAAGAAAATACCGATAATGGTCCAGGTGCCGCCACCCTGCAGCAGTTGAATCATTTTGTCCTGTTGGGTAAAGGGCTGATCGTGAAACGGTGAAGGTGTGATGAGCCCCTGAGCGGCTGTTTGGTCTATTGTCTGGGCGGGGACCTGCGTCGGGGTTTGGGCTGGTGTCGGCTGGTTGGCGGTTGTGCTGGCCATGCCGCTACTGTCCAGGTTCAATGCAACGGTCTTGAATTGCGGCGGGTAACACAGCCCGGCATCGGCACAGCCCTGATAGCTCATTTCCAGTTGTGCGGCTGAGCCTGGTTGGCCGTTGAGCGGTATGCTGGCCTCGGCATTATGATAGAGCACTTCGATCTTGCCAAAGTATTCATCATCCTTGACCTTGCCGCGTGAGACATCTGTTTGTCCCAGTTTGATATCACCCGTTGTGTCCTTGAGTCGGAAGCGGAATTTGTCGCGATACATATAATAGCCATCGGCCACCATCCAGCGTGCGATCAGCGTATTATCCGGTCCCATTTCGGTGGTCAGTACGAAGGCCTTGTCCGGGTTCAGGAATTCTTCATTCGCATCTTCCAGACCCAGGCTGTCGCCCAACTGTGACAGTGCCCGAACCGGGTCTGCCGCGATGGCGGTTGCGGAACTGGCAGCGCTAAGCGCTGGTAGTACTATGTTTACGGTAGTGCGATAAGGTGGGTAGCAGATGCCTAAATCAGCGCAGCCTTGTGATCCGGCGGTCAGGGCGACGGTTACTTCGCCTGTCTCGGCTCGGGTGACAGGTAATTGCAGGCTGACCTGCTTGCGATGGGTTTCAACCTTGCCGAACAGGGGGTCATCTTTTATCTTGCCGGGTGGGATGATCGGGCTGCCGAGTTGTACATCGGAACTGCTGGTGCTGAAATTAAATTTGTCGTGGTACAGGTAATAGCCATCTGGCAGTGTCCAGGTACCGATAATGGTATTGTCATCTTTTACCGTGGCGCTGAACTTGAATGCCTGGTCGGGCGGTAAGGGTTCTTCAAAGGCGTGGGTCATGCCGCTAAACAGGGACAACAGCAGCGTAAGTAGGCTAATAAGTCGTAAGGTCATGTTTTAACGCCTGTATTTTTAGTTATCCAGTCCAGGTAGGGGGCAAAACCTGTTTGTATTGGGACTGAGATTATCTCAGGAAGTTCATAAGGATGCAGTGAAACAAGTCGTTTTTCCAGCAATTTTCCTGTTTCACGTGTGGTTTTTATCAGCAATAACGATTCCTGTGCCGTTTCCAGCTTGCCTTGCCAGCGGTAAATGGACGAAATGCCATCCACTATGTTGACACAGGCGGCCAGGCCTTCTTCGACCAATGTGCGTGCGATGTGATCGGCACTGGTCCGGTCAGGGCAGGTGGATAGCATTAATATATGTGTTGAACTGACAGTCATTTTTAGAATCTGATTTATTATAAGCTGTTCCAAAACCAAGCGTAGCAACTGTACATACAATAGCCAATACCAGTATGATCGGCTCCTGTATCGGTTATATACCCTGTTTATCGTCACTTATGGTCATTATATGAATGTTCGTTTAGTACTGCTGGTGGTTTTTCTGGTGATCCCGCTCACAGAAATCTATCTGTTGATTGAGGTCGGCGGCATTATCGGGGCGATACCGACGATCTTTCTGGTTGTTTTTACGGCCGTTTTTGGTGCGTTGCTGATTCGTCAACAGGGGGTGTCGACCATGTTGCGTGCACGTCAGGAAATTCACCAGGGCATGGTACCAGCCATGCAGATGCTGGAGGGGGCGGCCTTGCTGGTCAGTGGTGCGCTGTTGCTCACCCCCGGGTTTTTGACCGATACCCTTGGCTTTGTGCTGCTGGTGCCACCTCTGCGCCGGTTTTTGATCCTGAAACTGCTTGGTGGGGCGGTTCCGCCATCCATGACCCCATTCGACCCTGACGGCCCAGCATCCGGGTCGGGTGAGCAGCGTACCATCGAAGGCGAGTTCAAGCGCGACGACGATTGAAGCCGGTCGATTTAATTCCAACTTTCTTCACCCTGCAGCCCTTGACTTTGGGGATTTCGCCCCCATAATTAGCACTCATCGGAGGAGAGTGCTAAGTCGCATTCCCATAATTTAAACGTCTAAAAGACATATATAGAGTCGTCGCCAAGGAGACTACCAAGATGAAAATTCGTCCCTTACATGATCGTGTGGTTATTAAACGCATGGATGAAGAAACTACTTCCCCCGGCGGGATCGTAATTCCGGATTCTGCAACAGAAAAACCCGACAAGGGTGAAGTGGTTGCCGTCGGCAATGGCAAGATCCTCGATAATGGTGAAGTACGCGGCCTGGATATCAAGGTTGGCGATAAGGTGCTGTTTGGTAAATACGCCGGTACAACCGTAAAGGTTGATGATGATGAGCTTCTGGTCATGCGTGAAGAAGACATCGTAGCGGTGATTGAAGGCTGATCACAGGCTTCATACCACACAGACACATACAGAATTATTTAAAGAGGAATTGAGCATGACTGCAAAAGATTTAAAATTCGGTGACGAAGCGCGTCAGCGCATGGTTCACGGCGTCAACGTACTGGCTAACGCCGTTAAGGTAACCCTGGGCCCGAAGGGTCGCAACGTTGTACTGGAAAAGAGTTTTGGTGCACCGACTGTCACTAAAGACGGCGTATCGGTAGCCAAGGAAATCGAACTGGCTGACAAGTTTGAAAACATGGGTGCGCAGATGCTGAAGGAAGTCGCTTCGCAGACATCTGATGTCGCCGGTGATGGCACCACGACTGCGACCGTACTGGCCCAGGCGATTATGCGCGAAGGCCTGAAGGCGGTCGCATCCGGCATGAACCCGATGGACCTCAAGCGTGGTCTGGACAAGGCTGTTATTGCCGCTGTAGAAGGGTTGAAAAAGCTATCCAAACCTTGTGCAGATGACAAGGCGATTGCACAGGTGGGTACGATCTCTGCCAACGCTGATGAAAATATCGGCAATATCATTGCTGAGGCAATGGGTAAAGTAGGCAAGGAAGGCGTTATTACCGTTGAAGAAGGTTCTACGCTGGAAAACGAGCTGGACGTGGTAGAAGGCATGCAGTTCGACCGCGGTTACCTGTCTCCTTATTTCGTCAACAACCAGCAGAGCATGAGTGCCGATCTTGAAGCACCTTTCATTCTGCTGTTTGACAAGAAAATATCTAATGTACGTGATTTGCTGCCTACTCTGGAAGCAGTCGCCAAGGCCGGCAAACCGCTGCTGATTATTTCAGAAGATGTTGAAGGTGAAGCGCTGGCTACACTGGTGGTTAACACCATCCGTGGCATCGTTAAGGTTTGCGCTGTTAAGGCACCGGGTTTTGGTGATCGTCGCAAGGCCATGCTGGAAGACATCGCTATTCTGACCGGTGGCACCGTGATCTCTGAAGAAATCGGCCTGGCACTGGACAAGGTTACCCTGGATGATCTGGGTACCGCCAAGCGCATTTCCATCACCAAAGACACCACCACGATTATTGATGGTGCTGGCAAGCATGTAGACATCGAGGCACGCGTTAACCAGATTCGTGCGCAGAGCGAAGAAGCAACCTCTGAATACGACAAGGAAAAACTGCAGGAACGTGTAGCCAAGCTGGCTGGCGGTGTTGCAGTGATCAAGGTCGGTGCGGCTACCGAAGTTGAAATGAAAGAAAAGAAGGCACGCGTTGAAGATGCACTGCACGCGACCCGTGCTGCGGTTGAAGAAGGTGTGGTACCTGGCGGTGGTGTAGCCATGGTACGTATCCTGGACAGTCTGGCAAAACTCAAAGGTGACAACCACGATCAGGATGTGGGTATCAGTATCGCGCGTCGTTCGATGGAAGAGCCATTACGCCAGATTGTTACCAATGCAGGCGATGAGGCCTCTGTGGTACTGGATAAGGTGTTACAGGGTGAAGGTAACTTTGGCTACAACGCTGCAACCGGTGAATACGGTGACATGGTTGATATGGGTATTCTGGATCCGACCAAGGTAACCCGTTCAGCACTGCAGTTCGCGGCATCGGTTGCGGGCCTGATGATCACCACTGAAGCCATGATTGCCGAGGCACCAAGTGAAGAAGGTGCAGCGCCAATGCCTGATATGGGCGGCATGGGTGGTATGGGTGGCATGGGCGGTATGATGTAAGCTATTCCTCACCCGATTAGTAATTAAAAGCCCCGGTCATCTGGCCGGGGCTTTTTTTGTGCGTTAAGGTGAGTGTCGTCTGCCCGATCTGTTATTTACAGACACGCTGTAAACACATCCCTGTGCGCTCGACGGCAGCATCCATGCTGCCGACGGTCTGAAAATAACAGATCGGGCAGACAACACACGTCTATTGTAGTGTTTGCAACCGATGGTTATGTGATGCGGTTCGTGCCTCACCACATCCTACGGACCAACGTCATGCACTTATCAATGTAGGATGTGGTGAAGAATGAACCGCATCAGCTAAACTCTTTACACGGTGATAAACTAAACTCTGGGTTATCATCTTCAAAGAGTGCTATATGGCCAGACGTCGTCGACCACAAAAGGATACGCGTGCCGACTCAAGGGCAGGCTATCGTCAATTGCCTGATGCGCTTCAGGAGATTGCCGATTCTCGATGGCAGGATCTGTCTGTTGCGGCGACGGCTGCAAAAATAAACTTACCGAAAGACCCACTCTGGATTGCTGTTTGCAAACAGGTGCTCGCCTGTAGCGAGTTTGTTGCACACAACCTGATCAATGAACCCCACTGGCTGGCGCGCCTGCTCGATAGCGGCGACCTGCATACCGATTATCATCCGGCGACGTATATGCACCGGGTCATGTGTTATGTAAAACCACTGAAAAAACAGACCGAACTGGCGTGTACCCTGCGACGTTTTCGACGCTATGAGGGCTGCCGTATTGCCTGGCGCGATCTGGCCGGCTGGGCCGATCTGAATGAGACCCTGCGTGACTTGTCCTTGCTGGCGGATGCCTGTATTGCCGGCGCGATGTTTAAGCTGGAGGCCTGGCAGGCCAAAGAATGGGGCCAACCCAAAATAGCAGATGGCAGCGCGCAGTCCATGATCGTGATAGCGATGGGTAAGCTGGGTGCCTATGAGCTGAACTTTTCATCAGACATTGACCTTATTTTTGCGTATGCCGAAGACGGCAGGACACGCGATCGCAAAGGGCTGGAGCACGAACAATATTACACCCGTCTGGGTCAGCAGTTGATTGATGTGATTGGCAAGGAAACAGCGGACGGGTTCGTCTATCGGGTTGATATGCGCTTACGCCCCTATGGTCGCAGTGGCGCGCTGGCATCCAGTTTTGAGGCACTGGAGGATTATTATCAGACTCAGGGGCGTGACTGGGAGCGTTACGCCTGGATCAAGGCGCGGCCAGTCTGGGGGCGACAAAATCATCGGCAACAAGTCCTGAAATTATTGCAGCCTTTTATATACAGACGTTATCTGGATTACGATGCCTTTTCGGCCTTACGTGAAATGAAGGTACAGATCAACCGTGAGGTGACGCGACGAGGCATGCAGGATAACGTCAAGCTGGGGCCAGGGGGCATACGTGAAATCGAATTTATTGGTCAGGCCTTCCAGCTAATACGAGGTGGGCGTGAACCGGAGTTACGCATCAGGGGGATACAGCCGGTCTTGAGCAGGCTGGCGCAAGCGGGTTATTTACCGACCGCTGTAGCAGATGATCTGGCCAGTGATTACCGGTTTTTACGCAAGGTCGAAAATGCCTTGCAAATGGTTGCTGATCAGCAGACCCATGCCTTGCCTGTGGAGCCGCTAGCACGACTGCGCCTGGCCTGTGCAACCGGGTTTTCGAACTGGGAGATGCTGGCCGCACAACTTGAAATGGTATGCAATCGCGTACAGGGCTGTTTTGAACATATCATTACGGCTCCCGGGGAAGATGCGGACATGAGCGATGTGCCGGACTTGCAAGGACTGGTCGGTGTCTGGCTGCCGGACCTTTCCGAGCAGGAGGTGGTGCAGCGCCTGACCGATGCCGGTTTTAATACTCCACAAGCGGCCTGGCAAAACCTGCAGGATTTCAGACAGGGTTACGCCTACCGCACCATGGGGCAGCAAGGGCGCGAGCGCATGAACCGGTTGATGCCGCTGCTGCTGGGTGCGTTGTACTCGGTGGACGATATGGATGTCACGCTGGTCAGGGTCATACACCTGCTGGAGCGGATTGCCGGGCGTACCACTTACCTGAGCCTGCTGATTGAGAACCCGTTATCGCTGGTGCAGCTGGTGCGCTTGCTGGGTGCCAGTTCCTGGGTGGCTGAGTTGCTGGCCCTGCACCCGGCCTTGCTCGACGAACTATACGATCCGGCAGAACTGCGGACCGAGCTCAGACGGGAAGATCTGCTGCAGCAATTATCGGCGCGTATGGCCTACGTAGGCAAAGAAGATCTGGAACAGCAAATGGAAGCACTGCATCACTTCAAGGACTCGGTAGTGCTGGGTGTTGCAGCCGCATCAATAACCAATGGCCTGCCAGCCGATGACGTGGGTAAGCAACTGGCGGATTGTGCCGATGTGTGTCTGGACCAGGCGCTGGCGCTGGTACGCCGATATTTGCTCAAACGACACGGGATGCCTTGCGGGGATAACTGGCCCGGTTTTGCGGTGGTTGCCTACGGCAAGCTGGGTGGTCGCGAACTCAATTACAGCTCGGATCTTGATCTGGTGTTTTTGCATGGCTGCGAGCAGGAAAGCGTGATGACGCGCGGGCCTAAAAAAATACCGGCTGATACTTTTTTTGCGCGCTTCGGGCAGCGTTTTATTCATATGCTTAACCAGCCGACCGCTACCGGCATTTTATATGAAGTGGATATGCGTTTACGGCCCAGCGGGAATTCCGGCCTGCTGGTACAGTCGCTGGAGTCATTCAGCGAATATCAGCAGCAGGAGGCATGGGTGTGGGAGCATCAGGCGCTGGTTAAAGCCAGAGCAGTGGCCGGGGATGAAGCAATCTGCCGACGTTTTGAAGAAGTCAGACATAACACCCTCTGCCAGTCGCGTGATCCACTCAAGTTGCGTAACGAGGTGATTTCGATGCGCAAACGCATGCGCAAGGAGTCACTGAAACATCGTGCGGGACTGTTTGATCTGAAGCAGGGCACGGGTGGTCTGGTGGATATCGAGTTTATGGTTCAGTACGCCGTGTTGCGTTGTGCGGAACGCTACCCGCAACTGACCTGTCATACCGACAATATCGCGCTACTGCATGAGCTGGCCAACAGTGGTCTGATTAAAGCGGCGGTAGCCAACGGCCTGGTTGATGCCTACCGTTATTATCTGCAACGCATACAGTCACTGACGCTGGATGGGCAACGGCTGCAGGTCGATGCAGAGCATGATCGGGATGTCAGGAAGTACGTGGCCGGTATCTGGGGTCACTGGTTTGATCTCTACCTGTGTTGAACCCGGGATGCCCCGTTTACGGCCTCAGGGTTAACAGTCCCATGCAAAATCAGCTACAATGGCTGCTCGAATGATTAACTGAACAGGACGAGGTGTTTGCATGTCAACGATGGCCGACCGCGACGGCGTCATCTGGATGGATGGTGAAATGGTACCCTGGCGTGATGCCAATGTGCATGTGCTGACCCATACCCTGCATTACGGTATGGGTGTGTTTGAAGGGGTGCGTGCCTATGAAGCCGAACAGGGCGCAGCTATTTTCCGCATGCGTGAGCACACCAAACGCCTGTTTAACTCTGCCCATATCGTCAATATGGCCATGCCGTTTGATCAGCAGGAAATCAACCAGGCGATGATCGACTCGGTACGGGAGAATAATCTTACCGCGGCCTATTTGCGGCCGATGGTATTTTATGGATCCGAGGGCATGGGCCTGCGTGCGGACAATCTCAAAGTGCATGTCATGATTGCGGCCTGGGAGATGGGTGCCTACCTGGGTGCTGAGGGTATTGAAAAAGGCATCCGGGTCAAGACCTCGTCATTCTCCCGGCATCATGTCAATGTCACCATGTGTCGCGCCAAGGCCAATGGTCATTATATAAATTCGATGATGGCCCTGTCCGAAGCCATGCATGATGGTTATGATGAGGCGCTGTTACTGGATACCTCCGGTTATGTGATGGAAGGTAGTGGTGAAAATATTTTTCTGGTAAGTGATGGCGTACTGTATACACCGGACCTGACCTCGGCACTGGACGGTATTACCCGTAGAACCATCTTTACGCTGGCGGAAGATATGGGGCTGAAGATACATGAGCGACGCATTACCCGTGACGAAGTCTATATTGCAGACGAGGCCTTCTTTACCGGCACGGCGGCGGAAGTTACCCCGATACGGGAACTTGATGGACGCGTGATTGGTAACGGTGAGCGTGGCCCGATTACCAAACAATTACAGAGTGCCTATTTCGATCAGGTACACGGGCGCAGTGACCTGTACCCGGAATGGTTAAGTTATATATAAAACAGGTAAGGTATCAGCATGGCACAGGCAGACACACAAGATAAAATCGAACCCAATGCAGAAAACCGCTACGAGGTGACGCGCAATGACCTGCCGTTGCATTGTCCGATGGACAGCATGAGCCTGTGGAACTCGCATCCTCGTGTGTTCCTGCCAGTCGAAGAGACCGGCAAGGCGATCTGTCCCTACTGCAGTGCTGAATACGTCCTTAAGGATTAATAACCTCCTATGCCTGTAGTCTGGCGCTATACAGACGGAAAACCCGGGCACGAAAATCAAACCTTCGGCCTGATACAGGCCCTGTCTGAACATCTGGATATACAGGTGTGCGAACTTGCACCCCTGTCGCCGATGCAGGCCCTGTGGTCGTTCATTAGCGGGCGCTACCCGAAACAAACCTCCCTGTCCGATCCCTGGCTGGTGATCGGCGCAGGCCATGCAACGCATTTATCCATACTGGCAGCACGACGTGTTACCGGCGCCCGATCGATTGTGCTAATGAAGCCGAGTTTGCCGACGAGCTGGTTTGATCTGTGCATTGTGCCGCAACATGACCGGCCCAGGGAGGATTCACACATTCTGTTGACTCGCGGCGTGCTGAATCGCATATCACCTGCAAAACACCGTGAACCGGGCTCAACACTAATAATGGTGGGCGGCCCGTCATCTCATTACGACTGGCACGATGACAAGATAATCGAACAGATAAAAACCATTGCGGACAAGGCCGGTCATCGATGCACCGTAGCCGGTTCCCGTCGTACACCTGCCGAGCTGGCAGATAGTCTGTCACGGCTGGGAAATATTGATTGGGTAGCGGCAGAACAAACTGATGCAAACTGGTTGCCTGAACAACTGGATCGAGCCGAATCGATCTGGATAAGCGAAGACAGTGTATCGATGATTTACGAAGCGCTGAGCGCCGGTACTGCTTGTGGCCTGATCGAAGTAACAAGAAATCAGCCTGACCGGATTACAGCGGGCGTAGACCGGTTGGTGGAAGACCGCATGCTGGTAACATACTCGCAATGGCAACAGGGGCAGGCACTTCGTTTGCCGCCCCTGCCACTGAATGAAGCCGCACGATGCGCACAATGGGTACTGCAGAAATGGCCGGTAAAAAACTAACCGTCGTACAAATGCTTCCGGCGCTTGAAGGTGGCGGGGTTGAGCGGGGTACACTCGAGGTGGCCAGGGCCCTGATGCATGCGGGTCATCGTTCTATTGTTATTTCGGCCGGTGGCCGCATGGTTGAACAATTGCTTACCCAGGGTAGCGAGCATCTATGTCGTGATGTAGGCCACAAGTCTCTGTTCACGGCACGCCACATCTGGTTTTTGCGTCGCTATCTACAAGAGAATCAGGTTGATATTCTTCATCTGCGTTCACGGTTGCCGGCATGGATCGGTTATCTGGCATGGAAGGGGATGCCAGTCGGTCAGCGTCCGCACCTGGTGACCACGGTACACGGTCTTTATTCTGTCAAGCGTTACAGTGCAATCATGAATTGTGGCGAGAAGGTGATTGCTGTTTCAGAAACAGTGCGTAAATATTTAGTCGCTAACTATCCGCGACTGGATCAGAGCCGGGTGGTGGTGATCCCGCGGGGTATTGATGCAGATGCCTTTCCGTATGGATATCAGGCACCGCAGGCGTGGCTGGATTCGTGGTATCAGGAATACCCGCAATTAAAAAACCAGCAGGTCCTGACCCTGCCTGGCCGCATAACGCGCCTGAAGGGACATCATGATTTTATAGACCTGATAGCTACGCTACATAAAAGTGGTCAGCGTATCTATGGGATAATAGTGGGCGGTGAAGATAAACGTCGCAAGCGATATGCAGAAGAGGTCGGGCGGCATATTGCCGACGCAGGACTGAATGATTATATCGTTATGACAGGTGCTCGATTCGATATCAAGGCGATATACTCAGTATCCGATATCGTACTCTCGTTATCCAGTAAGCCGGAATCGTTCGGGCGCAGTGTTCTTGAAGCACTGAGCCTGGGTCGTCCGGTGGTCGGATACGATTATGGCGGGGCAGGTGAGCTGTTACGGATACTCTATCCGCACGGAGGAGTGCCGTCTGGCCAGGCTTCGCTGCTACCGGAAAAGGTAATGGGCATACTGCAGGGTGGTAGTGAACCCGTTGCTGACGGTCATCCATACGAACTTTCAGTGATGCTGGATACAACCATTAGTTTGTACGAGTCTCTGTGTGATACAGCGCCTGATGGCTACTCGTCACGCTGAAACGTCAACCATTCAGAGTGTGGGTATAATAATGCGGTTTATTCGGGATTTAAGAGAAGTGGCAATCAAAATGGAATCCGGACGCCAATACAGTGAGGAATTGCTGATACAGCCATTACCCGGTATTGGCGACATGATCTGGCACCTGCCGGTTATCCACGCAATCGCAAACACTGTGGCTGGCGGCAAGGTGTGCGTGTTAACCAAGCCACGAAGTCAGGGAGACCGTTTGCTGTTAACGGATGAAGCGGTGGACAGCGTACTCTGGCTGGAACGTAATCCTGGCAGGCATGATGGCTTTCTGGGTGTATTTCGTCTTGCGGCAATGCTTCGGCGCTACAGGTTCAAGCGAGTGTGGATTTTACACGGTAGCTGGAGGTACGCATTGGCAGCCTGGCTGGCAGGTATTCCTGACCGCCGTGGTTATGGCTGTGGTGCCCAGCGCCGGTTCCTGAATGGCGGGAGCAATTTGTCTTCCTTGCAGTGCAAGGCTCACCCCGTTCATAAGGCAGGCCAGTTTCTGGCATGTAATGGCATCAGGGATATAGAGCCTGAGCCAAGACTAACAGTAAATAATGATGATGTAGCCAAAGTCGTACAGCGTTACGATTCCTGTCCGGCACCATGGGTCGCACTGGGTATTGGCAGTAGCGAGCCCTTCAAACAATGGGGTGATGCGTGCTTCTCACTGCTGGCAAATATATTGTCTGAAAAATATGGCGGCACCATTTTTCTTATGGGTGGCGAGTCTGAAA
>DRJJ01000158.1 GCA_011052255.1 Gammaproteobacteria bacterium
CATGCGATTCGCATGGTACATAATGGTGACGCTATTGACGAAATCATGGAGGTCTGTAACCTCTGTCGTAATGAGGCCGATCTGATACTGACCATGCATCGTGTTGATCAGGCCAGTTAGCTGATGTGCTGTCATTACGAGGTGCCTCGCGATGGCAATGATCTGCAAAGGTCATTTAAGCGGTTTCTCAGGTAATAACGGTAGCTCCGTGGCCGCAGCTTGCTGCGGTATCGGGCACACCTTCCCCGAAATCAGATAAGTAAACGCAATCACTTCAGCGATAGCAATATAAAGGGCACGTGGTATCTCTTCACCCAAATCAATCTGAGACAACACCTGCGCCAGTATAACATCCTCGTACAGCGGTACATCATTTTCTTCGGCAACACGTTTTATCTCACGCGCAACCTTGTCGCTACCCTTGGCCGTGACACGCGGAGCATTACGTCCGTCATAAAACAGTGCAACGGCCAGCTCTTCCTTAATTTTGCGTTTATCGCTCATCGAGTCTATTCCATAAACTCCCTCTCCCCCCAGGGAGAGGGTTGGGGTGAGGGGATCGAATAACGATCTTCTATTCGTATGTTACTCATGCCTTTTCACTGAACACATTTCGTTCGTTGCCATGGTTGAGAACAGAAGGCGGTATGCCGGTCATACACGTAATCTGGCCAATTCCAATACCGGATGCCTCCAGCTTTTGTTGCAGGTTAGTCAGATGGCGTCTAAATAACATCGTGGTCTGCTCCTGCTCTATCCAGAACACCGCATTCAGTTCATTGGCTGCCAGACGTACACGCGCACGTACCGGGCCCAGTTCTTCGAGTTCAAATGCGATCTGAATCATCCAGTGTTCGGGTTGTTTTTCGCCGCTTTCGTTATCCTGCTGCGCTCCCCGGTCGCGACTGATGCGTAACTGGAACACATCGGTACGTTCCTGGTATTTGACCGGCAACTCCAGTATCCAGGCCGGCTTTTGCTCTGTCTCAAGCGGGTGTGACTGGGTTTGCATGAGTTGCAGTCGCGACAGGCTGGCCTCGGTTTGCCCCAATAACAGATTAGGCATTTGTCGCAGATTATCTGTATTGAGCAAGGTCGCTGTGGCCGGAGCCTGCGGGCTGCCTGCATACAGATTGGCAGGTGGTGGATACAGACTTTGTAAGGCCGGTAACAAACGCGACACCATGTCCAGTGGTTTTGAAAGATTAGCGGCGGCGGGATTGCCTGCGGCAATCAGACTAAGCGTTAGCGGGGCCAGTTGAGCGGTTGCAGGTCTGATTACCGTAGCGGCAATTTGCTTAAGGGTATCTTGCGATAGTGGGCGTACCGACTGAATCAGCTCGGTCTGCAGCGCGAATCGTCGGGCATAGTTACTGGCCGGATATTGAGCCGTATTACTACTGATATCCTGCTTGATGATATTAACCAGCTGTTGCTGCAACCGTAGCAAACCGGTTTTGGTGTCGGTCTGGACTGCACTTTGCAGGGCCTGATACTGCGTGGACGTATTGCTCGATCGGGATGAAGACGCTAACTCAGCCAGTTTACTTTCCAGAAAAATACCGGATTGCTGTATCGCATTACGTAAAATCTCAGGTCGGGAAATGTTCTGACTGTCAGGCAGTCTGGCAAGAATATCCTGCACTGCCTTGAGCACCGATGCAGGTAGTTGATAAGGATTACCTGCCTGGGCGGCCTGTAGCAGATTGGCCAGTAACGGAGGTAAACCGGATTGCTTTGGTAACGCAGAGCGCACCAGGTTTTCCAGCAAGGCGGCCTCTGATGCGGGTCGAAGGATGCGTAGCAAGGGTAACTTGCCGGTTTTAACGACCTCAAGTGTCAGTTTCTCACCAGCGCTTAACGGGATATTAGTTTGTGCTGAAATCTTCAGGTTGCCAATCTGTATTATCGCCTGATTGCCGCCTGGCGACTGGCTGACCACAGCCTGTAAAATTTGACCACTATTCCAGTTACGTACTGCACCACTCTCAGAGGAGACTTGTACTGCTTGTGTTGCAGGGGGCGGCGCAGGTGGAATATTTTCTGGCATAAAGGCAAGTATAATAGAGATCGGGCGGTTAATCCGGCCTGCTAATCTGGATGAATCGATTCAGTCCGGTAACGCCAGACCTTTATGTCATCTGCCCAGTAGTCAGCTGGCAAACCGGCCTTGGTTTTTAAACTGTTGAAAAAATCATCCGGTGTCGTTAATGACTCCCACACACTGGGTAGATAGGTGCCGCGTCTGCCGGCCGATTCCAGTATCAGACCGTCTATACCCGGTTGTAGCTGTGCAAGCAGGTCTTGCTCGGACTCAAAGGACATCGGTTGTGGTTTAGTCAAAATCGAGATAGCAATATCCAGCTCAGGAAATTCTTGATCCGACACAGGTGCAAAACGCGGGTCACGGAAAGCGGCGGCATAGGCATTATCGGCGATGTCATCGACCAGTGGTCGGTATGCCTCCAGACTGCCGATGCAGCCACGCAACTGGCCGTTGATTTGTAAGGTAACAAATGCGGCACCGGGTTCACGTAGTGCATCGGGGTAGCGATTGATGTCTGGTCTGGCCGGACTACTGTGCTCCAGCCCGTGCTCTATCGACTGACGGGCGAGTTCCAGTAATGGGTCTTTGTAGTCGCCGTAGTGGCTCATCTGGCATCCGCTATAACATCTGGCTCAGTCAGCACCCAGGCTCCGTAACCAACAACCTGATCGCGTGAGCCTGCCGTATCATCGGAATTTCGTAAATCCAGCGTGGTTACCCGCAGGCCGCGTTTGTGCGCACACATTAACAGACCATTCAGTGGATAGCAGCCACAGGCATCCTCGCCGTGG
>DRJJ01000159.1 GCA_011052255.1 Gammaproteobacteria bacterium
GCCAGATGCACAATAGTTGTATTCTCATCCAGACAAGCAGCATAGCTGTCTACATTTTCAATTGATGCACTTATAACCTTGATATTATCAGATGACGCCAGATGTTCCGGTAATATTGGCGCACTTCGGCTTAATAATATTATTTTTTCAAAGCTTTGCGGCTTAAGGTTCTTGAGAATACAGGATCCAACAAATCCGCTGGCGCCTGTAATAAAAAGTGATTTCATTCCGGTTTTTGTTCTTTGGATAGTGATGAATCGAAACCATGTACAGTATCAATAATGTACATGGGACGTGATTTTGTTTCATTAAAAATACGGCCAATATACTCACCAATAATGCCGATACAGATAAGTTGCACCCCTCCCAAAAGCAGCAAGGCTACCATAATTGTAGCCCAACCTTCGATTGTGTATCCCATTAACTTCTGGACAAAAACACTGACCAGATAAAGAAATGCCAGTAATGATGTCAGGTACCCCAACCATGAAGCAAGTTTTAATGGCACATTTGAAAAAGAAGTAATGCCATCCAGCGCAAACTTGATCATTTTCCTGTAAGGATATTTTGTTTCTCCGGCCAGACGCTCATCTCTTTCATAGGGGAGCCCGATCTGCCTGAATCCGATCCAGCTTACCAGCCCTCTGATAAAACGGTCCTTTTCTCTAAGCTTTCTGAGCTGAGAAACCGCTCTCGAACTCATCAACCTGAAATCACCGACATCAACAGGAATTTCTATATTCGTAAAGCTTCTTAATATTCGGTAGAACGCGGATGCCGTGAACAATTTAAGCCGGCTTTCGCCCACCCGTCGTTTACGAACACCATACACAACATCATAACCTTCAGACCATTTTTGAATCATTTCGGGAATCACTTCGGGTGGATCCTGCATATCTGCATCGATAATAATAACTGCATCACCCCCGGCCTCATCTATGCCGGCAGTCACTGCAATCTGGTGGCCAAAATTTCTTGACAATTTGATGACCCGAACATGTTCATCCGTTTGTTGTATCTCCACCAGACGCTTGCAGGTATCATCCTTACTGCCATCATCAATAAATACCAGCTCGTAATCGAATTCATCGAGCCCATCCATGACTTCTGTCAGGCGATTAAAACATGTGTCTATAACTTCTATTTCGTTATAGACAGGTATGACAACCGAGATCAGTTTCTTATAGCTTGATTCCACAGAACTCATCTAGTCTCTCCAAATATAAACCAAACTGTTGAATGGCAAACGAATTATCCGGTTCCCGGAAATTAATACTACTATCAGTACCATAAATGACAACCCGCGCAGCCTCTCACCATCAGCTCGATGTATGGTTTTTGCCGCCATACGTGAAAATACACCCGGCCACCGTAGCTGAAAACTGCCCGGAGAAATACATAATACAGAATCCATTATATCTTCCTGGTACCCGGGCATTGTCATACACCCCGGGATGTTCACACGATCATACAGGCCATTTTCAACTCCCTGACCCGCATTGTCCCTGCATGACGTATCCTGTTCAAAACTGCATCTAAAGCCTTATATTTCCCATTTATTATTAAGGGCCTGGGTTGGGTAATTTGCCTGTTTCCCCATACAATTCTAGTCTTTACATTAACCTAAAGGTCGTTTTTAGCAATTATTTCGGTTATAGTTTCTCATATTACGATTCAGTATTCTACCGCAGAGCAATATAGAAAATACTGTAATACAATATAAATATCAAGAAGATATATAACAACCGACCCAACACTTTTGCCACATCCAGCACACTGGTCAAGAACTACTAACAGGGGCCTGAAATTCATGGATTCAGCAGTATCTTTATTAAATGATCAGGTAATTTTACATTCAACCACGGCCAATATTAGCCCCTCCGGGTCCGCAAAATGAATAAACTGCGATTTTGCATGTTTACTACCTTTTACCCGCCATACAGCTTTGGTGGTGATGCTGTCGGTATTCAGCGCATGTCGCGCGCACTGGTCAAACAGGGTCATTCTGTAACGGTGATACTTGATGTTGATGCCTTTAACGTACTCAGCCCCAACCCTGCGCCACCTCTGCCTGAACCTACCGATGGTATCGAGGTCATTCCCCTGCGCTCTGCGTTCAGCAAGCTGTCCATCCTGCTTACCCAGCAAACCGGAAGACCGGTAATACAGGGAAGAAAAATAAAAAAACTGCTGGATAAGGGTAACTATGACATCATCATATACAACAACACATCTCTGGTCGGTGGCCCCGGCCTTTTGGCTTATGGGGATGCGATAAAGTTGTATATGGCCCATGAACACTGGCTGATATGTCCGTCACACGTACTGTGGCGACATGGTAAAGAACGTTGCACAGGCAGACAATGCCTGCGCTGCGTATTGCATTACAGACGCCCCCCTCAACTATGGCGATATACAGGCTTGCTCGAAAGAATGCAAAAAAATGTTGATGCTTTTATAGCCATGAGCAACTTCAGCCGTGGCAAGCATAAGGAATTCGGCTTCAGTCGAGAAATGGAAGTTGTAAACTACTTCCTTCCGGATGTCGATCAAGAACAGATGTCTTCTGATCAAGGTTCTCCTCATGACAGGCCCTATTTCCTGTTTGTTGGCAGGCTTGAAAAAATAAAGGGTCTCGACGATGTCATCCCTGTTTTTGAACAATACAAAGACGCAGATCTATTAATCGCCGGGGATGGGGAATATACCGATGTCCTCAAAGAGATCGCCCGCGAAAACCCACGTGTAATATTCCTCGGACGAGTCAAGTTAGAACGCCTTGACCGATATTACCAGCATGCCATCGCACTCATCGTTCCATCTGTCTGTTTCGAAACTTTCGGCATTATCCTGATAGAATCATTTCGCCAGGGTACTCCTGTGCTGGCCAGGCGTATCGGGCCGTTTCCCGAGATAGTTTCCAGGAGCCAGGGTGGAATCCTGTTTGATGGGCCAGAAGACCTGCTGACTGCGATGCAGAAAATCCAGACCGATAAAGTGTTTCGGGATGAACTGGCTAAAAACGGGCTCGAAGGTTTTGTTAATAACTGGTCAGAATCGGCAATTATACCCAAATTTCTGAATGTAGTTAAGAAGGCCGCAGAGAGAACTCACAGACTTGATGTTTTAAAAAAACTTGAAGGAATAAACCAATGATACGAATACTGGTAACCGGCGGGGCCGGTAACGTCGCTAGCGCACTAATTGCAAGACTGGCCACAAACCCGGAAAACGATATTGTGATCGCCGATAATCTCCTGACCGGAGATATACGTAAAGTTCCACAACATCTGGACAATGTTACATTTATAAAATGCGATGTTAATAATTATGATGATATATCTCCACTGTTTTTTGCATATAACTTTGAATATGTCTTCCATTATGCCGCAGTAGTCGGCGTTCAACGAACCCTGCAAAACCCTCTTATGGTTCTTCATGATATCAAAGGAATCGAGCACATCCTCAACCTCTCAAAGAGTACCGGGGTAAAACGGGTTTATTTTTCATCTTCATCAGAAGTATATGGTGAGCCTTTTGAAATTCCTCAAAATGAGCTTACAACCCCACTGAATTCGCGACTACCCTATGCTATCGTAAAAAATGTCGCCGAAGCATACCTCAGAACCTATCAACAGGAATTTGGTCTCAACTACCTGATATTCCGATTCTTCAATACCTACGGACCAAACCAGAGTGAAGATTTTGTTGTCCCACGATTTATTCGTCAGGCCATGAATAATGAAAACATCACTATTTACGGTGACGGATTACAGACGAGAACCTTTTGTTACGTCGATGATAATGTCGATGCATGCCTGAATGCCCATTACACTGGCGCAATAGAAAATGATACGGTTAATATAGGCAGTGATACCACCTTTACAGTTAAAGCAC
>DRJJ01000160.1 GCA_011052255.1 Gammaproteobacteria bacterium
ATCGTTTCACCCTGCGTTTTCTAGTACAGGGAGACTATACCGAGCGTCCAAAACAGACCGATGAAGATATCGAATTTGGCCTGTCATGTTGTATGATCTAGAAAATATTTTCATTTAATTTTTCAACTGAAACAGAAACTCAGCCTGATAAAGTCGATCACCCGTTCGTGCCAGCAACTCTATAGCCCACTCACTACGACCACTGGTGCAAACAGGCAACACCACATCACCCTGCCATTCTGTTTTACCCTGCATCCGTAGTGCATATTGCTGCTCACCCATATACATGTCGTGCATTCTGAACTGGACATCAATGCCTTCCAGTGAAACCTTTGAGCCTTTTTCAACACTTGCCTGTAGTTGAAAACGCTTTAGCGGTTTGGGCTCACCCGAAATATGCAAACCCAACCGCAAGCCATTGGACATCGCATAACAGGTCTGTTTCACCGGATCACAACCCGGACTGACAACCATGGCCAGCTCAGTGTAACGAGCAGGTTCTATACGTTGCCAGTCACTATCAGAGAACAGGGACAGAAAATATGCGACGAAACCAACGACCAGCAAAATCATAAAGCCGCGTTGTCCAAAACGGGAACGAAAAATTGCTTTAAATTTATTCAGTCCAGCCATGGCTATTCAACTGACCACAAGCCACTAATGGCAGCAACACCCTGCCCGCCAGATCGATAAGCCTGTACGATATCCACACGTTTCATTCCACCCAGTGCAAACACCGGCATCCTGCAGTCCTGCACCAGCCGACTGAAATTTTCCCAACCCAGTGGTGAGGTTTCAGGATGGCTGCCGGTAGCCTGCACGGGTGACAAGACACAGAAATCAGCACCTGTTTCTTCAGCCCTGATCAGGTCTTCCTGATGATGACAGGATACGGCCACCCATAACGATTCAGCTAATGGGCGTGCGCTGAGCGTTTGCAGTTGTTGTGAACTGATATGCACTCCGTCTGCCCCGAGTGATTCCACCAGGTCAAGACGCCGATTCAATAACACCAGCGCATTATGTTTGTGACACAGCGGCACGACTTGCTGCGCCAGTTCTGCATACGCCTGTTCACTCAGTTTTGGGGCTCGCAGCTGTACCAGCCTGATGCCTTGCTGTAATACAACATTCAGTTGCCGCAAAAATACCGCTGTATCCTGGTCAGGGTGCGGGGTGATCAGGTATTCGGAAGATAAACGGATTGCATTTATTACCGGTTTATCGGCTGCAGGCATGTTAAGTGTTGTCAGCCTGTCTGCTGCCAGCCACTGCAGGGGCTGCCCTTCTTGACCTTCCGGTTCACCGTGATATCGCAATATTTGCCATACATCCAGAATGATGCAGCGATCATGATAATCGTGTTTTATACTGATTAGCGGGCGCGCAGATTCAACATAAATGCCCAGCTCTTCGTGCAGTTCACGCACCAGTGCCTGGTATGCCGATTCATTCGCCTCGCGTTTACCACCGGGAAACTCCCACAACCCACCCTGATGCGCATCCGGTGCCCTGCGACTGACCAGTATCCTGCCTTGCCGGTCTGTCAGCACACCTGCTGCTACATGCACCGGAGTCCCCTTATTCATCGTAAATACGACTCAGGAGCGATATTCAGCATTGATGCGTACGTAATCATAAGACAAATCAGAGGTCCAGATTTGTTCGACTGAACCACCCCGCCCCAGCCTGACGTGAACAGTAATCTCGGACTGATTCATAACCGCCTGTCCCGCCTGTTCGGTATAGTCTGTTGCCGGCTCACCCTGACGTACGATGCAAACATCATCCAGAAGAATGTCAACCAGACTTAAATCAAAATCCAGCACGGGTGCACGGCCGACCGCTGCCAGAATACGACCCCAGTTCGGGTCACTGGCAAAAAAGGCAGTCTTGACCAAGGGCGAATGCGCAATAGTATAGGCTACCGCAAGGCATTCTTCACTATCACTGCCACCTTCCACATTTATTGTTATAAATTTGGTCGCCCCTTCGCCATCACGCACAATTGCCTGGGCCAGCCAGCGACACACTCGTTGTACTGCATCACACAAGATTTCAAAGTCGACATGCTCTGCATTCAACACAGTATCATTTACCGTACCGGTTGCCGCGAGCACACAGGCATCATTGGTTGAGGTATCACCGTCTATAGTAATCCGGTTAAACGAACCGTTAACGGCCTGCTCCAGACAACGATCCATTGCCGCTTGTTCAACAGCAGCATCGGTCGCAATATAAGCCAGCATCGTGGCCATATCCGGCCTGATCATGCCAGACCCTTTTGCGATGCCGGTTATCGTGACAGTATTACCGTCTATCTGCACCTGCTCGCTAATACCTTTGGCAACGGTGTCGGTAGTGAGCATGGCGTGCGCTGCTTCTTCCCAGCCCGATGCGCTCAGCTTGTCCTTTAACGCAGGGATGACTTCGATTAACCGCTCTGATGGCAAGCGTTCACCAATCACACCGGTCGAAAAAGGTAAAACCTGTTCGACACTGGCCTCGAACTGCTCAGCAACAGCGGCACAACAGGTCATCGCATCAGACAAACCAGCCTCACCGGTACCGGCATTCGCATTTCCTGCATTAATCAGCAACCAGCGCGCTGGCATTTTCGCCAGGTGACTTTTGGCAAGCTGTACCGGTGCAGCACAAAATGCATTCTGTGTGAACACTGCACTGACCACTGTATCGGGAGCAAATTCAATCAGCACCACATCATTACGATCGACATGGCGAATACCTGCCGCCGCACTGGACAGACGTACACCGTTAACCGGTAATAATTTTGAAGGTTTCTCCAGACCTACAGCCATGATCATAAATCCTGTCAGCTTTTTCACTATTACACTATTGAAACATGACTATGCGGGAAAATCACCCTGAGACGGAACGGCAGTGCAACATCAGCAATCTATGTAGCCTTACGTTACCTGGACGACATATTGTTTACAGACCGTCGGCCACACGGACGTGGCCGTCGAGCGTACAGGGATGTATTGTCAGCGCGTCTGTAAACAATATGTCGTCCAGGTAGCGTACTCCCTGAAAACCAGGGATCACTTAACTCAATTTACCATGACACTGTTTATATTTTTTACCTGACCCACAAGGGCAAGGCTCATTGCGTCCGATTTTTCGGCCGTCGCGTACGAATGGCTGTTCGGCTTCGCCGTCTTCCGGCTCGGTCTCCTGACCATCCAGCGCCGTAGCTTCGGCGTGCTGATACTCCATCTGGATCGGTGCACGACGTTGTTCTTCAATCGCATCGACATCATCCTCAGCCTTTACCTGTACCCTGGACAGCACGGTTATCACCTCGTACTTGATACGCTCAAGCATATCGGTAAACATTTCAAAGGCTTCGCGCTTATATTCCTGCTTGGGATTCTTTTGCGCATAACCGCGTAAATGAATACCCTGACGCAGGTAGTCCATCGCAGCCAGGTGTTCCTTCCACATAGTATCCAGCACCTGCAGCAGAATCGCTTTTTCAAAGTGGCGCAATACTTCGGAACCGGCCTGTTGCTCTTTGTCCTGATAGGCCTTTTCAAGCGACGCCTGTATTTGCCCACGCAGGCTTTCTTCGTGCAGGTCATCGTCCTCTTCCAGCCACTGAGCTATCGGCACTTCCAGAGCCAGCTCACCACGCAAGG
>DRJJ01000161.1 GCA_011052255.1 Gammaproteobacteria bacterium
CCACGTCCTGCACCAGGGTGATTACCCGTCTGATAATTTGCCCGGTCAGATCCTGAAAATCCTGCGCCATCAGTATCTTTGTCAGATTGTCATGCACGGTCACGCTGCCTTCACCAATCATCGGGAAAAAGTTATCCAGATCCTTGCTTAGCTGGCGGAACTGATCAGCACTCATGTCGCGCTCCCTGAATCGTTTCCATTCAGCATGCAATTCATTTGCACGGTTCTTGATACTCTCTGATACCGGCAGCGCCGCATCGACTGCATCCATGGTCTTGTTTGCCGAGTCTTCTGTCATGGTGATGACATAGTTCAAACGTTCTTTTGCATCCGGAATATCGGTCTCGGTCAGGTCTGTTATGCGTGCATCGAGTTTGAAATTGTTAATTGACTCATGCAGTTCACGGGTCATCTTGCCCAGTTCCTGAAATAATACCGATTCGTGCTGACGCGTCAGTGCATCCAGTGATTCACTCACCGCATCGTTGTTACCCTTTTCCAGGGCGGTTATCAGTTCGTGCGCCCTGGTAAGCGTCTCTTGATTTTGTTCTGATGTCATGCTTGCTCCGTGCTCAGATATGCCTAGCCGCGCTCAAAGATCTTTTCGATCTTTTCGCTTAATGTTGTAGCGGTGAACGGCTTGACGATATAACCGTTCACACCAGCCTGAGCCGCTTCCACTATCTGTTCGCGCTTGGACTCAGCAGTAACCATCAGTACCGGCAAGCCATCCAGCTTGTCGTCAGCACGTACGGCCTTGAGTAGATCGATGCCTGTCATGCCCGGCATATTCCAGTCAGTAACCAGAAAATCAAAATTGCCACCCTGTAGCATGGGCAATGCTGTTATTCCGTCATCCGCTTCCTGAGTGTTGTTGAAACCCAGGTCTCTGAGCAGATTTTTGATAATTCGTCGCATAGTGGAAAAGTCATCCACTACCAGGATCTTCATGTTCTTATCCAAAACAGCCTCCTACGCTACCTTTTTCCATGATCATCTAATCAGTCCTGTCCTTCATTCCCGGGAAACCATTCCTGCATGCGCGCACGCAGTCTGATTAATGCCTGCCCGTGAATCTGGCAGACACGGGATTCACTGACACCCAGTACCTCACCAATTTCACGCAAATTCAGTTCTTCGTCGTAATACAGGGACATCACCAGTCTTTCTCGTTCTGGCAAACCTGATATGGAATGCGACAGGTTCTTTTTGAAGTCTTCATCCTGTAAACATTCCAGTGGACCATCATCTGATCCACTCATACCGGATTCATGGTCTTCACCCATGCTGTTCATGTCTTCAAAGCTGAACACTCTGCAACCGGTCGCGTCCTGTAGTATCTTGTGATACTCCTCCAGTGTTAGCTCCAGGGCCTCTGCCACTTCATGATCTCGTGCATCACGCCCTTTCTCATTTTCTATCTGTCGCACCGCTTCTGATACCATGCGTACCTTTCGATGCACTGAGCGAGGCGTCCAGTCCAGGCGCCGTATTTCATCTAGCATCGAACCGCGTATTCGTATTCCCGCGTAGGTTTCGAAACTGGCACCCTGGGAAGGGTTATAGTTTCTCGCCGCTTCGAGCAGTCCGATCATGCCGGCCTGCACCAGGTCATCAACCTGTACATTTGCTGGCAAGCGACTCACCATGTGGTAAGCAATTCTGTTTACCAGTGTCACATGCTGCGTGACAAGATCATTATTGGCTGTTTCATCCGTAGTTGCGTACATGGCATATCCGTTCATGTAATCGACTCCGTCTGTCGAGTGGAGGAGCGAATCAGTCGCTCCACAAAAAATTCTAGACTGCCCGTCGCCGCTTCCGGTCTGGGCCATTTATCGGCCTTAACAGCCAAATTCTTGAATGCCATTGCTGCACGGCTCCGTGGATACGATTCAACTACCGGTTTCTGGCGCTTGATGGCCTTGCGCAAGTAGTCATCGTACGGCACCGAACCCATGAAGCTCAGGGTGGCATCCAGATACTGATCGGTTACCCGTGTTAGTTTGCTAAACAGGTTATGACCCTCCTGAGCTGTGTGGGTCATGTTGCTGAGTATATGAAAGCGCTGGACACCATGGTCCATGTTCAGCACCTTGATTAATGCATAGGCATCGGTAATCGATGCCGGCTCGTCACAAACCACTACGATCACTTCCTGTGCCGCCCTGGTGAAACTCACCACGCTATCGGCGATGCCCGCTGCGGTATCCACTATCAACACATCCAGGTCACAGCTGAGTTCACTGAACGCACGGATTAAACCAACATGTTCCATCGGATCCAGGTCGGCCATCAGCTTTACACCTGAAGCTGCAGGTATAATTTTAAGCCCCTGCTGCCCTTCAACAATCACTTCATCCAGTGAGCGTTCGCCCTTTATCACGTGCGAAAGATTGTAGGCTGGCTTCAGGCCCAGCATGACATCAATATTCGCCAGACCCAGGTCGGCATCCATCAGCATCACTGAACGTCCCTGCATACACAGCGACACGGCAAGATTAACGGAAACGTTGGTTTTACCCACTCCGCCTTTGCCACTGGTAACGGCGAGTACCTGTACCGGTTTCGGTTCAGTAATCGTTCGTAACCCGGCCGCCTGGTGTTGGTCGTGGCTTTCAGACATGAGCATGTGCACTGATTCCATTGTAAGTTCCGTTCATAGGCGGCGCTGCCTGCATGGTTTCATTTTCGCTGTGCAATGCAGACAAGGCATGTGCGATCAGGGTATGCATTCGGGCCGGTTGTATATCCTCGGGTACGCGCTGTCCATCACTGGTATAGGCCAGGGGTAAGCCATGTTGTATCACCGCTTCCAGCGCACCTCCGATGGTGACCGCCTCATCCAGCTTGGTCAGTATGCAACCTGCCAGCGGGATACGTGAAAATGCCTGCACCGTTTGCATCAATACGCCGCGCTGGGCATTGGCCGACATGACCAGGTATTTTCTGATATTACGTCCACTTTCATTCAGTGCATCCAGTTGTTCACTCAAGCGCATATCACGCTGACTCATTCCAGCTGTATCAATCAAAACCAGACGTTTGTCGGCATGGTCCAGCAGCAGGTTTTTTAGTTCAGCCTGATTAGCCGCCATGGACGTCGGCACACCCAGTAATCGGCCATAGGTCATCAGGTGATCATGTGCGCCAATACGGTAGCGATCGGTAGATATCAACACCACATTCTGTTGGCCATGACGTAAAGCAAAGCGTGCGGCCAGTTTGGCGACCGTGGTTGTTTTGCCAACACCGGTCGCACCAATCAATGCAACAATGCCACCATGGTCCAGAATATTGTCATCACTGGCTTGCAGCTTGCTGGCCAGATGTACCAACGTTGCTTTCCAGGCATCGTCGATATTGCTGGTACTCTTCAACCCCTTAACCATTTGAATTGCCATTGCACGGGAAAAGTCCATTGTCATCAAGCGACTGATCAGCTCTGATGCCTCAGGTTGATTACGTTCAAGATCGACCAGCGCCATGTTCTGCATCTGGTGTTCCAGTACGCCACGCATGCTTTTTAATTCATTACGCATCTCGATGATGGCCGGATCCTGCGACCATTCGATTGATGCGGATTGATTGCGGTCATTTCTGTCCATCCGTACCGGTTCAGCTGCCTCAGTACTGTCGTGAGTATGGGCAGGCTGCTCTGTATAGGAGCCATTGGACTGCTCGCCACTGTTTGTACCTGTCGGGTTAACTTCTTCAAACAAGCTAGAGTCATAATCAAGCGCTGAGATAATCTCGATACCCCCATCTACTTTGCGGTTGGACAATATGACCGCATCCGCGCCCTGGGTCTCGCGTATCATTTTTATCGCCTGACGCATATCAGGAGCAAAAAAACGTTTTATTTTCATGCCTTGACCTCTGCCCTGTTCATTCGTCTTTCGCCTGTAATCATTGTGCCGCAACGGCCTGTGGTTCATTCAATGTCTGGCCGATACTGGCAATGACCTTGATGCTCTTGTTGTCCGGTACCTCGGTATAAGACAATATGTGTAATCCGGGTATAGCATGTCTGAACATGCGTGCAAGCCAGTTACGCAGCAGTGGTGACACCATCAGCACAGCTGGCTTGCCTTTGGCCTCCTGTTCGCCGGTTTGTTGCGTCAGCGACTGACGTAACTGCTCGGTTAAACCAGGCTCCAGACCCAAACCACCATCTCCACCTGCCTGCAAAGACTGCTGCAATATCTGTTCCAGCGATGGATCAAGGGTCATGACGTCCAGCTCATCTCCCATCCCATTGATATGTTGAACAATTAGTCGTCCAAGGGCCGTTCGTACTGCTGCCGTCAGCGTGACGGGGTCTTGACTTATCGTCGCCTGATCCGCCAATGCCTCGGCGATTGTGCGCATATCGCGTATTGGAATACGTTCCTGTAACAGGTTCTGTAGCACCTTCAGGATGACACCGATGGTCAGGGTTTTGGGTACCAGGTCTTCGACCAGCTTGGGTGCTGTCTGTGCCAGTACGTCCAGCATTTTCTGGACTTCTTCATGGCCTAACAGCTCATGTGCGCTGGTTTGCAGGAGGTTACTCAGATGTGTGGCTACCACGGTGCTGGCGTCGACTACGGTGTAACCCAGGGTCTGCGCCTGTTCACGCTGATTGGGATCGATCCATACCGCTTCCAGGCCAAAGGCCGGGTCACGTGTGCTGATGCCCTGCACGGTGCCAAATACCTTGCCCGGGTTGATAGCCATATCGCGGTCCGGGTATACATCGGCTTCACCAACCGGTACGCCGTGCATCAGGATACGGTAGGTGTTGGGTCCCAGATCCAGATTGTCACGTATATGCACAGCCTGAATAAGAAAACCCAGTTCCTGTGATAATTTTTTCCGCACCCCTTTGATGCGCGCCATCAACTCACCACCCTGTGTGCGGTCTACCAGCGGGATCAGACGGTAGCCTACTTCCAGGCTGATCATGTCTACTGCGCGCACGTCTTCCCAGGTCAGCTCTTTCAGCTCAGGCTTGGTCTGCTCGGCAGGCTCTGGTGGTAACAACTCCTGTGCTGCACGTTCCTTTGCCTGCTCACGAAAATACCAGGCCGTGCCACCGAGCATTGCTGCCAGACTCAGAAAGGCCAGGTTAGGCATGCCCGGGATAATGCCCATGAAACCAACAATAGAAGCCGCAATGATCAATGCACGTGGGTTGGAAAACAGCTGCTGTACAATCTGGTCACCCATAGTCTTGGTGCTGGAGACACGGGTAACTATGATCGCTGCTGAGGTCGAAATCAGTAATGCCGGAATTTGAGCGACCAAACCATCACCAATGGTTAACAAGGTATAAATGCGCATAGCTTCCGAGAAGCTCAGACCATGCTGCACCACGCCAATGATCAGACCGCCAATAATGTTAATAAACAGAATCAGGATACCGGCAACCGCGTCGCCACGTACAAATTTGCTGGCACCGTCCATAGAGCCGTAAAAATCCGATTCGCTGCGTATCTCCTCGCGCCGTTCACTGGCCTCTTCCTGGGTCAGCATGCCGGCATTCAGGTCGGCATCAATCGCCATTTGTTTACCCGGCATCGCATCCAGTGTGAAGCGTGCCCTGACCTCAGCGATACGCCCCGCACCCTTGGTCACCACCACGAAATTAATAATCACCAGAATAGCGAACACCACCAGACCGACAGCGTAATTGCCCCCGATCACGAATTCACCAAAGGCCTCGATCACCTTGCCGGCCGCATCACCACCGGTATGACCTTCGAGTAGCACGACACGGGTTGAGGCGACGTTCAGGGCCAGTCGGTACAAGGTTGTAACCAGTAACACTGCCGGGAAAACAGCAAAATCCAGCGGCCGCTGGACATAAATACCAACCATCAGCACCACCAGAGACAGCGCGATACTGAATGAGAAAAAGATGTCCAGCATTATCGGCGGCAACGGGATAATCATCATGGCCAGTAGCATCAGCACCATGATGGGCGCACCCAGATTGGCGTTTAGCAGCCTTTTTGCAGCACCTGTTTCAACTACTTCTGCCATGTGTTTCCCTGTTTACCGATATCAAATTGAGTGCTGCCGCCAGATCGACGGAATTCTGGCGCTTTCGCATCATAGCCTTAGATAGTGCAAAATCTGTTCCTGAAAGGATTAAAATCACATGGGAACGATAGAAATATATAATATTTCTTTTAATACAATTGGTTACAGCTTATATAAACCGCATACATATGGCACACTAACTCGACATGATCAGGTAAGATTTAACCCAATATTTATTGTTGAAAAGGCGACCCCAGGCCCTGTTCAATTAGCAGCCTGTCAGCCAGCAGAGCGGGTATGATTCTGGTATTAACGCGTTGTCAGACAGCATCAGTTGAAAATTATTTCTTTTTGTTCTTATCCGTAGCAAGATCGTCCGGTACCGGTAAGTCATCAGGTGCTATCGGCATGTCCAGCGCATGCTCAGTGGCAACGCGTATCTGGAAGATATAGGCCAGTACCATAGCCACTGCCTGATACAATGCGGCCGGGATTTCCTGATCCAGATCGGTGGTGAAGTAGATTGCCCTGGCCAGTGGCGGCGCCTCAAATAGCGGGATATTATTTTCTTCTGCTATTTCCCTTATCCGCGCGGCCACCTCATCATGGCCTTTGGCCAGCAGACGCGGTGCACTCATGCTCTGGTCGTCATACTTGATGGCTACTGCGTAGTGTGTCGGATTGGTGACGATCACGTCGGCCCTGGGTACTTCCTGCATCATGCGACGCATGGCCATTTCCTGCTGCATAGCGCGTATCTTGCCTTTTAGTTCGGGGTCACCTTCTGCATTTTTACTTTCGTCCTTTACTTCCTGTTTTGTCATACGTAATTTTTTTGTGTTCTGCCAAACCTGGAAAGGAGCATCGAGAATCGCCAGCAGTATCAGACTGCTACTGATGAACAGGAATGACCAGCCCACTATCTCGGCTGAACGTGCAAACAATTCCTTGAAACTCAGATTGCCCAACCCCATCAATGTATCGATTTGTGACCAGATAATGAAAAAGGCGACTGTGCCAATCAATGCAACCTTGAGCAATGCCTTGGTCAGTTCCATCAGGCCATTGGCTGAAAATAACTTCTTCATCCCCTTAACCGGGTCGAGTTTACTGAATTTGGGCTTCATCGACTTTGCCGAAAATGAAAAACCACCCAGTAAAGCCGGGCTGAACACCGCAACAGCTATCAATAACAATGCGAAGGGTATCAGCATTGAAAATGCACCCAACAAGCTATCCGTCATGGCTGTTAGCATGAACCCGGTTTCAAATATATTGTCTCTGTCCAGGGTCAAACCAGTCGTCATTAAATGAGAAAGCCTTTCTCCTATCGCCTCGCCCATAATTATCAATGCTATTGAACCGGCCAGCAACATCAGAGTGGTGTTTAACTCACGTGATCGGGGTACCTGGCCATCCTTCTTTGCGTCTTCACGTTTTTTCGCGGTGGGGTCTTCGGTTTTTTCCTGATCGCTCTTGTTTTCAGCCATAGTCAACCTCCGGCAACAGCCGAACCTCCATAGCTTTGCATCACGTCAAATGCGTCCATCAGGATATCGGTGAAACGCGGCAGCAGATTTGGTATGGTAATAATCAAAATCAGGAAGCCAGCACCCATCGTTGTTGGAAACCCCACAGAAAATATGTTCAGGGTTGGCGCCGCGCGTGTCATGATGCCGAATGCAATATTGATAAGTGTAATGGTAACCGTTGCCGGCAACGCGATTAACAACGCACCCATAAACATCCGGCCACCCCAGAAGGCCAGATCCTTGTAGTCTTGCGGATCCATCAACACTGGCCCGACAGGCATGTTCCTGAAACTTTCCACCATGACCTGGATAACCACCAGATGACCGTTTAGTGACAGGAACAATAAAGTCCCCAGGATGGTCAGCAACTGACCCAGGACGGGTACGCTAACACCATTTGTTGGATCAAGAAACTGGGCGAATCCAAGCCCCATGGACATGGAAATATTATGACCGGCCACGATCAGTGCACTGAATGCCACTTGCAAGGTGAATCCCATCAGAATGCCCAATAATAGCTGTTGTAGCAGGATAAGAAAGGCTTCGGAACTGAACGGATCGACTGCGGGTGGCGTGGGTAATAGTGGCGCAACCACCAGTGTAATAGCCAGCGCCAATGAGACACGTATACGTTTGGATACAATATTTTTCGCACCAAATACTGGTGCAACCATCAGAACCGCACCAATACGTATAAAAGGCCACATGTAACCGCCTACGTAGGATGTGATTTCACTGGTTGAAAGCAACATGGGTCGGTATGCTTGATGTTAGCCTATCAGGCTTGGAATACTCAGGAATATATCACGCATAAAGTCGAGTATGACGTTCAACATCCATGATCCGAATATGACTAATATCAGGGCCAGTACACCCAGCTTGGGTATAAAACTCAGTGTCATTTCATTGATTGACGTAGCTGCCTGAAACATGCCGACCAGCAAACCAATAACCAACACTGAAATCAACATCGGTGCTGCTAACATGGCCGTCACTTCGAGTGCACGCTGCCCGATACTTATTACTATATCTTGTGTCATGACCGTACCTTGATAATATTTATTGACATGATAACTATCGGCCTGAAAATAAACGGTATTGAATAATCAGGTGCCAAAGCTGGCTGCCAGGGTACTCATCAATAATGCCCAACCATCCACCAGCACAAATAACATGATTTTGAAGGGCAACGATATAAGCATCGGTGACAGCATCATCATACCCATCGACATCAATGTCGACGCTACCACCAGATCGATCACCACAAACGGGATAAAGATAAGAAATCCTATCTGGAATGCCGTTTTGAGTTCACTGGTTATAAATGACGGGATCAGCACTGACATGGGCACCTTTTCAGGTGATTCCAGTGTTTCTTCTGACCGTCCCGACAAACTATAAAATAATGCCAGGTCGGTTTCCCGTGTCTGTGCAAGCATAAATCCGTGGAAGGGTTTAGTTACACGTTCAAGTGCGACTTCGGCTGATATCTGCTCATCCATATAGGGTTTGACGCCATCGCGGTAGGCACCTTCCAGTACCGGCGACATGATAAAAAACGTTAAAAACAGGGATAGTCCGATAATAATCTGGGTAGACGGGGTTTGCGGTGTACCCAGCGCCTGACGCAAAATAGCCAGTACGATGGTGATACGCGCAAAAGATGTCATCATCAGTAATGCCGTCGGCAGAAAGGTAAAAGCCGTCATCAGCATCAGTATTTGCAAGGTTACGCTATAGGTCTGTCCACCACCGGCAGTCGGTGTAGAAGTCACCAGGGTAAGATCAGACCCCGCCATTGCCGATGTTGCCATCAACCCTGTCAGCAGGAGAAGAATCCCCACACGTAATACCTTCACGATTCTGACTCTCTTGACATGATTTTTTTCAGCCGTTCCTGAAAAGCCGTCACCGGATGAGAGGAGCTGCTCATATCCAGAGGCTGATCGAGAACATGAAGTGTCTGGATGCGGCCGGGAGCCACACCTAATAATAATTGCTGCTCACCCACCTGTAATAACACGACACGTTCACGGGCACCCATCGACAAGGCGGCAATTACATTCAATTTATCCGTTCGCTGGCCGGTTACGTTTCCCATGCGACGCATAAGCCAGGAAACAGCGACA
>DRJJ01000162.1 GCA_011052255.1 Gammaproteobacteria bacterium
AACCGCCTGCAGGTCGGTGGTGAAACGATGGGTGACGGTTACCGTGCACCCGGCCAGCAACAACTCCAGCATCATGGGTCGCCCAACATGATTGGAAGCCCCTACTACAACGGCTTTGCGGCCGTGATAGGTCTCGCCGGTATACTCCAGTAGCTTCATCACACCGTAAGGCGTGCAGGAGCGCAGGGTTGGCTGACGTACTGCCAGGCGTCCAATATTGTAGGGATGAAAGCCATCCACGTCCTTGTCAGGACGGATGCTTTCGATCACGGTTTCAGGGTCGATATGATCCGGTACCGGCATTTGTACCAGAATACCGTCTATTTTCGGGTCATCATTAAGTTGATCCAGTAGTTTCAGCAACGCCTCCTGGCTGGTTGAGGCGGGCAGGTCCCAGGCACGTGACAGGATACCGGTTTGTTCGCAGGCACGGCGCTTGTTACGCACATAGACCTGTGAGGCCGGGTCATCACCTATCAGAACCACGGCAAGCCCTGGCGGGCGTTTACCCTGTGCTACACGCTGGCTAACCAGTGTGCCAATATCGTCCAGTACGGATGTGGCGATGGCCTTGCCATCGATAATCTTTGCCGTCATGAATAGTAACCACTGTATAATGAAAACGAATTTTCGCACGCGCAGTCCGCGAACGCGAGAGCAAATGCAGTCAATAAAAGAAAAACCGGGCTGTTATTGACCTGTATGGGGGTTAGCGCGTAGAATCGCAGCCCTTTCCGGGCATGGTTTGGTCGGAGAGTAAGTATCGGGGTATAGCGCAGTCTGGTAGCGCGCCTGCTTTGGGAGCAGGATGTCGGGAGTTCGAATCTCTCTACCCCGACCAATTTATTGTAATGCATGCGACCGCAGGGTATTTTATGAGGGGAGTATGTGGGAAGGCGTAAGATCAGGAAGCCCAGACCTTTGATCTACCCTGAACAGGTTGGAAAACTGCGCCCGTAGCTCAACCGGATAGAGCATCTGCCTTCTAAGCAGAGGGTCGCAGGTTCGAGTCCTGCCGGGCGCGCCAATTCCGGTAGTGATGTGAAAGTTTTTAATGGTGGGCGTAGCTCAGTTGGTAGAGCCCCGGATTGTGATTCCGGTGGTCGTGGGTTCGAGCCCCATCGTCCACCCCATTTTAAAAATGTAGGCGCATAGCGTTATGCGACGACATGGGCCTTTAGCTCAGTTGGTAGAGCAGGAGACTCTTAATCTCTTGGTCCAGGGTTCGAATCCCTGAGGGCCCACCAATTTCAGGCTGCTCCTGCTACTGGACAGCCTGCCAGACAGATAACGGGTCAGTTGCCCTGTCTGTATTATGCCGCTCTACAACCATTACCCGCGTTGCTCCAGCTTCGTATACTTCATGAAGTATGCTGAATAACGCTGTATAATAGTCGGCTTAAGTTAGAGGGTTAACTGTCATACTGGGGTGTATTTATTTATTAGTTGTTTTATTACAATAACTTACATATTATGTTGTGCAGAGACAAAGATTTGCGAAAGTGGCGGAATTGGTAGACGCGCTGGATTTAGGTTCCTGTGGGGTAACCCGTGAGAGTTCGAGTCTCTCCTTTCGCACCATATACATTCGGGATTAAATTTACACAATTAGATACAGGTTTGAGGTAGCGCTATGCAAGTTTCCGTGGAATCCACTGGTAATCTGGAACGTAAAATGACGGTTCAGGTTCCTTCAGAACAGATTGAGAGTGAAGTAACAACACGCTTGCAGAGCCTGGCACGTGAGGTGAAGCTGGACGGGTTCCGGCCCGGCAAGGTGCCTTTCAAGGTCGTCAAGAAGCGTTTTGACGGACGTATCAGACAGGAAGTGATGACGGAAGTCATGCAGCGTACCTTGTATGAGGCCCTGACTGAGGAAAAGATTAATCCGGCTGGCGGCCCTCAAATTGAGCCTGTCAATACGAAAGCGGGAGAAGCGCTGGAATACGTAGCGACTTTTGAGGTTTACCCCGAGATCGAGCTGGCTGATATGACAGACAGCAAGGTTGAGCTGCCGGTGGTTGAGGTGGGTGATGATGATCTGGACAAGATGCTGGATAAATTACGTACCCAACGTGCTACCTTTAAAGAAGTCGACCGTGCCGCGCAGGAGTCTGACGAGATAACCATATCATTCGAAGGGACTATTGATGGTGAGGCATTTGGTGGCAATAAAGCCGAGAATACTCCGCTGGTGCTGGGCTCGGGCCAGATGATAGCCGGCTTTGAAGATCAGCTGACGGGAGCCAGTGCGGGCGAACACCGTAGCCTCGATATAACTTTTCCGGAAGACTATCAGGGCAAGGAAGTGGCCGGCAAGCAGGCCGTATTTGAAGTGGATGTAGTTAAGGTGAGTGAGGCTGAATTAGCGGTGCTGGACGACGATTTCGCGAAAATATTCGGTGCCGACAGTATTGATACCTTACGTGATGAAGTACGTTCAAATATGCAACGCGAAGCGAAGCAAAGGGTTCGGGAAAAGGTCAAAAAACTGGTGCTGGATGCCCTGCTGGAAAAAAATGAACTGGAACTGCCCAAGGCATTGATTGATAGTGAAATTGATAGCATGATGCAACAGAGCATGGCAAACCAGCCGGAATCGATGAAAAACATGCAGTTACCACGCGAGATCTTTGAAAGCCAGGCACGCCGACGCGTGGCACTGGGTTTAATCATGAACGAAGTGGCCAAAGTGAACAAGATAGAGGTTGACCCGGGTAAGGTAGATAGTCTGATAGAAGATATGGCTTCTACCTACGATCAGCCGGAAGAAGTGAAGCAGGCCTACCGAACACGACAGGACCTGAGAAGTGGTATTGAAGGTCTGGCACTGGAAGAGCAGGTAGTTGATTATCTGTTGTCGACGATGAAAACAGAAGAGAAAGTGGTTTCTTTTGAAGAAACAGCGGGTCAGGCTGAATGATAAAGGCCAGTAGCTAACACTGTTTTTATGAAGTAGCACACAAAATCCGGGTATTGTCTGCCGATACACTGAGTAACAGAGGCCGACGAAGTACTTAAAGGATGAACTATTATGACCGCTATCAAGGGTAGGACATGGAATGAGTGAGATACAGGCTTTGAATTTAATACCTATGGTTGTCGAACAGACCCCACGCGGTGAGCGGTCTTATGATATTTATTCGCGTTTGCTGAAAGAGCGCGTCGTTTTCGCTGTAGGGCCTGTAGAAGACTACATGGCTAATGTAATCGTCGCGCAGCTGCTGTATCTGGAATCTGAAAATCCTGACAAGGATATTCATTTATATATCAATTCACCAGGTGGCTCGGTCACAGCCGGGCTGGCTATATATGACACCATGCAGTTCATCAAGGCAGATGTCAGCACCATGTGCATCGGACAGGCCGCCAGCATGGGCGCGATATTGCTGGCCGGTGGAGCCAAAGACAAGCGCTTTGCACTGCCCCACTCACGCATGATGATCCATCAGCCACTGGGAGGTTACCAGGGTCAGGCATCGGATATCGAGATACACACACAGGAAATTCTGTTAATTCGTGAGCGCTTGAACATGATACTGGCTGATCATACCGGCCAAAGCATGGAGCAGATCAAGCAGGATACCGACCGAGATAATTTTTTAAGTGCGGCAGAGTCAGCCGACTACGGATTAATTGACAAGGTTATGGATAGCCGCAGTGATGCAGACAGCTGATTTAGGTACTATTATTCAGTTATAGCGGGTAAGTGGAGCAGGATAAAATCCTGTAATTAATAAGGGCTTACTTGTCATCACAGTCAGAACAGTGTTGAATTAGAGCAGGGTCACCTCGATGTAGTATGCATTGAGTGGTGGCATAACAATTGCACTAACAAATTAAAGGGTTAGGGGTGTCGAATATCAGACAGCCTGTGCCAGAAAAGTTTTATATCCGCACTTGAATTGAATCAAGTGGGATAGATCGAGTGGGATAGTAATATGAGGTTTGGCTATGAGTGATGATAAGCAGGACAAAGATGATAACGGCAAATTACTGTACTGCTCGTTCTGTGGTAAAAGTCAGCACGAGGTGCGCAAGCTAATCGCCGGACCATCGGTCTTTGTCTGCGATGAGTGTGTCGAGCTCTGTAATGACATTATCCGCGAAGAGATGCAGGAGAAGTCATCTACCGATTCAAAGGATTTACCGATTCCACAGGAAATTAATGATGTCCTGAATGAATATGTCATTGGTCAGAGTCGGGCCAAAAAGATACTCGCCGTTGCAGTATACAATCACTACAAACGCCTTGAGCTCAAGCAGACCAAGGAAGAAGTTGAAATTTCCAAAAGTAACATTTTATTGATCGGTCCAACCGGTTCAGGTAAAACCCTGTTGGCCGAAACGCTGGCACGGCTGCTGAATGTACCTTTTACAATTGCTGACGCGACCACCCTGACCGAAGCGGGTTATGTGGGTGAAGACGTTGAGAACATCATTCAGAAATTACTGCAAAAATGTGATTATGATGTCGATAAGGCCCAGACCGGTATTGTCTACATTGACGAGATTGACAAGATTTCACGTAAATCAGAAAACCCGTCTATTACTCGTGATGTATCGGGTGAAGGTGTGCAGCAGGCACTGCTCAAGCTGATTGAAGGCACGGTAGCGTCGGTACCGCCTCAGGGTGGCCGTAAGCATCCCCAGCAGGAGTTTCTGCAGGTTGATACATCCAATATCCTGTTTATCGTTGGTGGCGCATTTGCCGGGCTGGAGCGCGTTATCCGTGACCGTTCAGAGAAGGGTGGCATAGGTTTTTCTGCCGAAATCAAAAGCAAAAGTGAAGAAAAGACTATCGGTGAAACATTACATGACGTGGAGCCGGAAGATCTGGTTAAATACGGCCTGATACCGGAGTTTGTAGGTCGTTTGCCTATAGTAGCAACACTTGAAGAGCTGGACGAAGATGCGTTGGTACAGATATTGACCGAGCCAAAGAATGCGCTGGTTAAGCAATACACTAAACTGTTTGAGATGGAAGGCAGCGAGCTGGAATTCCGTGAAGATGCGTTACGTGCGATTTCACGCAAGGCAATGCTAAGGAAGACCGGCGCACGTGGACTGCGCACCATACTGGAACATGTGTTGCTGGATACCATGTATGACCTGCCCTCAATGGATGACGTGCATAAAGTCGTTATCGATGAGGCGGTGATTAATGGTGATGCCAAACCCTATATGCTGTTTGAAAGCCGTGACCAGAAAAAGGTCGTGTCATCTTCTGAGTAGTATCTGCCCACCCTGATTCCGGTCAGGGTGACCAGGTGTTTTATCAATTGATTGCCTTGATAGGCGCCGGGCGTCATGAAAATATTATGCCGGGTACTTGAAATACCAGGGCTTGACCCGCATCTTTATCCTGAACGGCCTGCATCCAGGCCAAAACTAACAGCGGCCACGGTTTCAGGTCGACTGTCCCTTTAAGGATTTAAGTATGGATTTTGATGAGCAGAATTCAGAAGTCATAGATGGCCAGAGCCGTGTGATTCCTGTATTGCCGCTGCGTGATGTAGTGGTCTACCCGCATATGGTGATCCCGCTGTTTGTCGGCCGGGAAAAGTCTATTCGGGCTCTTGAGGATGCGATGGAAGACGACAAGCAGATTTTGCTGGTCGCTCAGGAAAGCGCAGATGTAGACGATCCGACTCCTGATGACATACATCGTGTAGGGACTTTATCGACTATATTACAGCTGCTCAAGCTACCCGATGGGACGGTCAAGGTTCTGGTTGAGGGGGCAGAGCGAGCGAAAGTGCTGGCTTATATCAGCAAGGACGATTTTTTTACTGCCCAGATCACCCTGATTGATGCGGATGAAGAAGATGATGAGCGCGAAACAGATGTCCTGATGCGTTCACTGATGACCCAGTTTGACCAGTACGTCAAACTCAACAAGAAAGTCCCGCCCGAGATTCTGACCTCACTGGCTGGCATCGATGAGCCGGGCCGGCTGGCCGACACGATTGCGGCACATATGTCACTTAAGCTGGAAGAGAAGCAGAAAATCCTGGAAATTGGCTCTGTTCGTGCACGTCTGGAGCACCTGTTGGGGCTGGTTGAGACCGAAATTGATCTGTTGCAGGTAGAAAAGCGCATACGCTCACGCGTGAAACAGCAAATGGAAAAAAGTCAGCGTGAGTATTATCTGAATGAGCAAATGAAAGCGATTCAGAAAGAACTGGGTGACATGGACGATGTACCCAATGAGATCGAAGAACTGACTGATCGAATAGAAAAGGCCAAAATGCCGAAAGAGGCCAGACAGAAGGCCATTACTGAACTGAATAAACTCAAACAAATGTCACCGATGTCGGCAGAAGCCTCTGTGGTACGAAATTACATCGACACGCTGGTATCCGTCCCCTGGCGCAAGAAAACCAAAATCAGAAATGATCTTACTGAAGCTTCAGCTGTGCTTGAAGAAGATCACTATGGCCTCGAGAAGGTGAAGGAACGCATACTGGAGTATCTTGCAGTCCAGCAGCGTGTACGCAAGCTCAAGGGGCCTATCCTGTGTCTGGTCGGGCCTCCTGGCGTGGGCAAGACCTCGCTGGGGCGCTCTATTGCTCGCGCAACGCATCGCAAATTTGTGCGGATGTCACTGGGTGGCGTGCGTGACGAGGCCGAGATCCGTGGCCATCGCCGTACCTATATCGGCTCCATGCCGGGCAAACTGATTCAAAATCTTACCAAGACGGGTGTTCGTAACCCATTGTTCTTGTTAGACGAAATTGATAAAATGTCGAATGATTTCCGTGGAGACCCATCCTCTGCACTGCTTGAGGTGCTGGATCCGGAGCAAAATCACACCTTTGCCGATCACTATCTGGAAGTGGATTATGATCTGTCGGATGTGATGTTTGTGGCTACTGCCAATTCGCTGAATATCCCCGCGCCTTTGCTGGACAGAATGGAAGTTATTCGTATTCCAGGTTATACCGAAGATGAAAAGGTCAATATTGCCAAGCGCTATTTATTACCCAAACAGATGACCGCGAATGGGCTGAAGAAAACAGAATTGAGCATGTCGGATAATGCCCTGCGCGATGTTATTCGTTATTTTACTCGTGAAGCCGGTGTGCGAAATCTGGAACGTGAATTGTCCAAGGTCTGTCGTAAGGTGGTCAAAAACATTCTACTCAAGGAAGCGGGTAAAAAAAGCACTGTCACCCCCAAGAATATTGAGAAATATCTGGGTATCAAACGTTTCCGCTTTGGTCGTGCCGAAGAGAATGACCAGGTCGGCCAGGTAACGGGTCTGGCCTGGACAGAGGTGGGTGGTGAGCTGCTTACCATCGAAACCACCCAGGTGCCCGGCAAAGGCAAGCTGATCTATACCGGCCAGTTGGGTGACGTCATGCAGGAATCCATACAGGCGGCAATGACAGTCGTGCGTAGCCGTTCGCAGGCGCTGGGCATAGAAGCTGATTTTTACCAGAAATACGATATTCACATCCACGTGCCTGAAGGCGCAACACCCAAGGATGGTCCAAGTGCCGGCGTGGCCATGTGCACCGCGTTGGTATCGGCGCTCACTAGCATAAAAGTGCGCGCTGACGTGGCCATGACCGGTGAGATCACCCTGCGAGGCGAGGTTTTGCCGATTGGTGGACTGAAAGAGAAGTTACTGGCCGCCCACCGGGGTGGTATCCAGACGGTGATTATTCCGGAGGAAAATCGTCGTGATCTGGCTGAAATCCCTGATAACATACTGGAACAGCTGGATATTCACCCGGTGAAATGGATTGATGATGTGCTGGGTCTGGCCTTGCAGCATATGCCAGTTGCGCTGCCTGATGATGGTGGTGAGGTAGCTAAAAAGGGCAAAACAACGGCTAAGGGAAAAGGCGCGATTCGCCCTCATTAAGCTGGATCGGGTCAGATACCATGTTGTAAGTGCCTGAATTTTAGCAAACGGCGTCAATATTTGTATAAAAATAACGAAACTGCCTGTTGACAGGGATTTTGCTGCCCTGATAGTCTGCTTGCGAATTATGCATAAAACTGGATTACTGGCTTTAGACAGGCGTATACGCTCGTTCAGCTATTGAAATACCATGCGGGTAAAAACCGTTATCCATAACCTTCAAGAAATTCAGAGCCAGCTGTGTGACGGGTTGCTTGCAAGAGATGCACGAACCCAGGCAGGCGGATACGAAAATGTATAAGAGATTAACCAAACTAAAACAAACAAGAGGATGTGTGAATGAATAAAACAGAACTTATTGAAGCTGTCGCAGATGCTGCAAACCTGTCAAAAGCCGATGCTGGACGTGCCGTAGATGGTGTGCTCGATTCGATCATGAATGCCCTGAAATCGGGTGATCAGGTAACGCTGGTAGGTTTTGGTACCTTTAATGTTCGTGCTCGCGCTGCTCGCACTGGCCGAAATCCACAGACGGGTGAGACGATGCAGATCAAGGCGAGCAACTCACCTGGATTTAAAGCTGGCAAAGCATTTAAGGATGCCGTAAACTAGCGCGCTCTTTTGGGTGCATAGCTCAGTTGGTAGAGCGTCGCCCTTACAAGGCGAATGTCGGGAGTTCGAGTCTCTCTGCACCCACCAGCTTGCATCGGCTGCTGCTTGCGCAGGCAGGCAGGTAGCAGCCGGTTAGTTAGTGGGAATAGATACAGGTAGTCGGGCTGATGATTACCTGACAGCAATTCGGTGTCTTTTCGGATTGCCTGTTAAAACAGCCAGGAGTGGTAGTTCAGTTGGTTAGAATACCGGCCTGTCACGCCGGTGGTCGCGGGTTCGAGTCCCGTCCACTCCGCCAAACACTACAGGCGCTTCCTTACTGAGGGAAGCGCCTTTTTATTGCGTATTAAAGAATGACTACAGTGTGCTAATTCCTTGCATGAAAGCCCATTTCACGCGGTTTTATGGTAGTCTAGGCAGCTTGTTGATCGGCCTGACAGGGATTATCGGTAAAGCTGATGATGAGCTCAGACCCTTGATACATAACGTTACCTGGATAAAACAACAAAAGGTGGTTTACAAAGATGCTGCAGGCCATTCGTGACCGCGCAACCGGCTGGTTTGCATGGTTGATTGTCGGACTTTTAATTATTCCTTTCGCTTTATGGGGCGTCAGTGAGTATCTCGGTGGGGGCGGTGTGCCTGAAGTTGCGACCATCAACGACACCATCATCACCCGCGATGTGCTGGCTCGCCAGGTAGACATGCAGCTACGAGACCAACGCCAGAGGCCGGAAGGTGCTGCCTTTGTTCAGTTCCAGCGCGCGGTGCTGGAGCGTATGATACGTGAGGAATTACTGGTGCAGGCAGCCCGGGAGGCAGGGATGCGCATCAGTGATGAGCAGCTTGCCAGCGTTGTTCGCAATATCGAGTCCTTCCAGGTCGATGGTAAATTTGACAAGGATCTATTTAAACAACTGTTACGTGATAACGGCTATTCAGTTGCAGCCTATGAGCAGGAGCGACGCCGCGACTTGCTGGTCAGACAATTTGTGCAAGGTATACAGAGCTCAGAATTTAGTGTTGCGGGACAGGTTGATATGATGTCGCGCCTGCAGGGTCGGAAGATCGATCTGGTTTATACGATGATCAGCGCAGAAGGCTATCGGCAGAAATTACAACCCGATGATGCCTCTATCCAGGCTTACTTCGAGGTGCATCGCGATAAATTTGTAAAGCCGGCACAGGTAAAGGTTGATTACATAAAACTGGATATACGTGATATTGAAGAACTGATTCACCCGGACGAAGCCGCCTTGCACCGTCTCTACAACGAGGTCAGGGATACGTTGGGCATGAATGAGCAACGCCGTGTTGCTCATATCCTGGTGAGTGTCGATACGCCTGATGCAGAGCAGGCAGCGTTGGCGAAAATTACGAAAATCAGGTCAGAACTGGACGCGGGTGCCGATTTTTCGGAATGGGCAAAAAAATATTCGGATGACAGTGGTTCGGCTGCACAGGGTGGTGATCTCGGTACAATCGAAAAAGGAGTGCTGGATCCTGCATTTGAAGATGCAGCGATGGCACTGAAACAAGGTGAAACCAGCGAGCCCGTGCGTTCACAGTTTGGTTATCATCTGATTAAACTTACCGAACTGAAACCAGGCGACATCAAAACATTTGAGCAGGCAAGAGATGAGCTGGCAGCACGATACAAGCTCGAAGAAGCCGAAAAAATATACTATGAACGTTTCGAGCAGTTACAGGATCTGGCGTACGAAAACCATGAATCGCTTGACGTGCCAGCGAGTACCTTAGGATTAAAGATCGAGCAGAGCGAGTTTTTTGATCAACGAGGGGGTGAGGGCATAGCCGAATTTCCGCAGGTGGTTAAGGCGGCATTCAGTGAGGACGTGCTGGCAGCAGGTGATCTGAAGCGTGCCAGTAATAGTGGCTTGATCGAATTGCCGCAAAAGGATTCAACGCGACCCAAGACGGTCATTGTGGTACATGCGGCTGAATATGTGGCTGAGCGCCCACTGGAACTGGGAGAGGCGCGTGCCACGATCAGCAAACAACTGGAGTCCATCGCAGTCAATGACGCGATGACGGCGCTGGCGGATGAGTTTCTGGAAAAACTGAAAGCCGGTGGCAAGCTCGAACAACTGGCTAAAGAAAATAAACTTGAATACAAAACCGCTAAGTTGGTTGCGCGTTCTGACCCAGCGGTAGACAAGACCGTTCTGGAAGCTGCATTTCGTTTGGGTAAACCATCTGATGGCAATCATCTGGATAGCAAAACTTATACCGCAAAGGGTGACCTTGCTGTATTCAGTGTATTGGCGGTAGAAGATGGTGATGCAGCAGCGCAGCCGGAAGCTATGAGAGGCTTTATTCAACAAATGATTCAGGCGGCACAGGCCGATGATAATGTGCGCAACCTGGTTGCGAGTCTGCGCAGGTCGGCAGAGGTTAAGGTTTTTGAGTCGCGTTTGATACAGCAAGATAATAATTAATTCAGAGTCTCACGGGCAGTTAAAAAGGACATTGTCTGGGTAACCGTTCCCGGAGACGAATTTCGAGTAGCAGGATGCGTCTGAAATTACATTGGCAAATATTAATAGCCCTCGTGCTTGCGATTCTGGCTGGGATTCTAGCCGGCAGAGATGCGTCGCTACTTGGTATTACCTTTCTCTCCATGTTTGCGTTTATTGGTACCTTGTTTCTGAACGCATTGAAGATGATCATCGTGCCACTGGTCATGTCCTCTATTATCACCGGTATTGCCAATGCCGGTGATGGCCAGGGACTAGGGCGGCTGGGTGGCAAGACCATTTTATTTTATGTAACCAGTACCATGCTGGCTGTTATAACCGGCCTGGTGTTTGTCAATTTCTTTACACCTGGTCTACTTGATGGCGAACCATTAAACAAGGTTCTCGGGCTGGATATGTCTCTGGCACAGGAAGCGGCTGACAAGGTAGGTGATCGCGATATCAGCGTGATTGCAGATGTGTTCCTGAGTATGGTGCCACCCAATATTGTTGAGGCAGCCAGCAAGGGACAAATGCTGGGCCTGATATTTTTTAGTTTGTTGTTCGGCTACTTTATGACCCGCGTAGAAAGGCTACCCGGTGAGACCATGAAAAACTTCTGGCTGGGTCTGTTTCAGATTATGCTTAAGATTACTGATTTGGTGATGCGCTTCGCACCGATTGGTATTTTCGGTCTGGTGGCAAAGGTTGTGGCTGAGATAGAACCATCAGAGTTAAGCACGCTGGCCGAGTCGACAGGCCGGTTTTTTATAACGG
>DRJJ01000163.1 GCA_011052255.1 Gammaproteobacteria bacterium
ATCTATCTGGCCATGACTCAGCTGGGACTATTCTGGTATCTACTGCTTACTGCAGTGATGTTCCTGGTCGGTATTTACCTGTGTGATCGCGCCGCCGCACATTTCGGTGAACATGATCATGCGGCCATCGTCTGGGATGAGATTGTAGGGTTTCTGATTACCATGAGCTTGATGCCAGTGGACTGGCGCTGGATAGTGGCCGGTTTTATTGCATTTCGTTTGTTTGATATTCTTAAACCCTGGCCAATCAGCTGGATGGATCGCCATGTCGGCGGTGGTTTCGGGATTATGCTGGATGATGTTGCGGCAGGTTTGGCCGGTCTGGCTGTGCTGATGCTAGTACAGTATCTGCTTATATGAGTTCCGGCATACAGACGGAGAAGAACAAATGAGGATCGTGTATGAAGCTGGCAGGTGATTTTTCATTCAGGTTTATGGTGGGCAAATCTGTATTATTTATTTTACTGGGCCTGGCAAGCCAGATTGCCTGGTCAGGAAATGTAGAAATACGTTTTGTCGATTTAACACGCACAGGGGATACCTGGCAGGCTGCTGTGACTCTGGCACATGCCGACACTGGCTGGAACCATTACGCTGATGGCTGGCGACTGGTTACTGTTGATGGGAAAGTCCTGGGTCACAGGACGCTGTGGCATCCTCACGTAGATGAACAGCCGTTTACCCGGCAGCTGAGCGACATAAAGATACCAGCCAATATCAAAACGATTGTAGTGGAAGCGCATGACACGGTTCATGGCTGGAGCCCGGACAAGGTGAAGATTGACCTGGGCCAGTCTGAAGGCAAACGATACCGGGTCAATCACTGATGGCCTGGATAAACAGTAACCCACTTCGTATGATGCTTTTATTGTGTGGCTTGTTACTAACGCCATTTGTTTATGCTGTTGATAATATAACGGTACAGGGTTTATTCAAGGACACGGCAGTACTGAGTATTGACGGGCAACGTCGAATTCTGAAGCGCGGTCAGACCAGCCCGGAGGGTGTCAAGCTGATTAAGGCTGACAGTCGTAGCGCGATACTGGAAATTAATGGGAAGCAGGTAAGTTATGCGCTGGGTAGCACAGTGCATACTCGCTTTAAAGCAGCTGAAAAAACGGTCGAAAGAATCTGGCCTGATGAGCGTGGTATGTATACTGTCATAGGTAGTATCAATGGCATGCCTGTCAGGTTCCTGGTTGATACCGGCGCTAGTGTGATAGCAATGAATTCGACGGAGGCCAGACGCCTGGGAGTAGAGTTTCGTTATAGCGGCAAGCGTGGGCGGGTATCAACTGCATCGAGTGTAGTACCTGCTTTTTTTGTGAGGCTGAAGAGCGTTCGCGTCGGTGGTATCGTACTGAAAAATGTTTCGGCAACGGTTATCGACGGACCCCAGCCAGACCAGGTGCTGCTAGGCATGAGCTTTCTTGGAAAGCTCAAGATGGAACATGATGGATCGGTTCTGAAACTGATGCAAACACAATAATTTGTTTTTCTGATCATATATTTATACAATCATTACGACTTCGAAATCTGGGCTTGCAGAGTGCAGGGATGTATGAGTGAGTACTGGTAAGACTTTCTACATCACAATGATGAGCTCGGGATACTAACCAACGTGCGCCAGACGAAAAATAAAAAAAATTATAAATGGCTGCTCTCTCTGCCCCTTCTGATTATATCACTTTGGTCGATAAGTATAGCGGCTAAGGAAGCTCCTTTTGTTCTGTTATTGCATTCCTATCATCAAGGTTATTCATGGGCTGACGGCATTACCCGTGGTGTAAAAAAAGCCTTGCAGGAAAGTGGCCAGACTGTTCATTTACGCATTGAGTACATGGATAGCAAGCAACATTCCGTAGAAGAAGTATTTCCAGCGCTATTCAACCTGTATCAAAAAAAATATGAATATCTGCAACCAGATTTAATTATCGTGGCAGACAATAATGCGCTGGAATTCCTGCATCTCTACAGAAGCCAGCTGTTCCCTGGCGTTCCCATCGTTTTTAATGGAATAAACAATTTCAATAATGATCTGATTAAGGGGCTGGAACCTATAACAGGAGTTATTGAAGATGATGACTTGCTGAGCACGATTAATATAGCTCATCGATTTCATCCAGACAGGAATAAATTGATAGTTATTAGTGATGCGACCACAACGGGCGCTCAAATACTAAAGAGATTGCAGAACATACGAAAACAATTACCATCTGCTCTAAGTGTTATTGAGTTATCAAACCTTGATAGTCGCGTGTTGGCTCGCGAGCTGGCTGCGCTGGATGATAGTGCAATCATTCTGAATTTATCACTATTCAATACCCGTGACGGACGTACTTTTACATTGCGTGAAGGGGTGGAGTTTATCAAGAAGTATACGGATGCACCGGTGTACGGTACCTGGGATACCTTTCTGGGTAGCGGTGCAGTGGGCGGGAAATTAACCAGTAGCGTGCGGCAGGGAGAAGAGGCAGTCAGGCTGGCGCTGGGTATTCTGGGCGGTGTGCCGATTAGCAAGTTACCGATAGTATGGGCAAGCCCCAATGCCTATATGTTTGATTATCGTGAATTGGCCCGCTTTGATATTTCAGAAGATCAATTACCACCCGGAAGTGTAGTCGATTTCCTGCCGCAAAGTTTCTACTGGAAATACAAGTTGCAGATATGGATAGGGTCGGCTGTTCTGTTCCTGCTTCTGGTCATGATGATATCGCTGTATGTATTACTGGTATACAGGAGGCGAATTGATGAGGCTTTACGTAACAGCGAGGCGCGATATCGAAATCTTTTTGAGCAAAATATGGACCCGGTTATCCTGTTAAATGAAGATGGAAAGATCTTTGATGTTAACCGACGCGCTGAGTCTTTCTTTTCGACTGAAAAAAGTTCTATGGCTGGAAAACGGCTGGATGATTTTTCGGCAACATCCTTGCAGACCAACATCTCCGCCTCACCCGGCACGATATCGGTTTATTTGAAGCAGGCTCTCAAAGGGGGTGAGTTTCGTTTTGAATGGTCGACCTACTCTGATATGGGCCATGTCATTGATGTAGAAGTGACACTCAGTCGAGTAGCGCTGGTTGATGGGAGACGCTATTTACTTGCCCAGGTTCGTGATGTAAATGAACGTAAACAGGCGGGATTATTGCTGAGTTTTCAGCGCCGAATCCTGGAGTTGATTGCAACGGGTAGTGATTTACAGTCTGTACTGGATGCCTTGTGCTTTGAAGTCGAAAAACTGGTTCCCGGTGTGGTATGCATTTTACATTTATTTAATGAACAAACTGGTTTCCTGGAGCTTAAGGCGGCCCCGAATATTCCTGTCACTTTCGGTGACGATATGAAGTTCATGTACCCAGAGGTAGGCACAGGCTCTGCGGCCACGGCATTTTGTCTTGACGAACCGGTGTACGCAGATGACACCAGCAAGGATCCGCACTGGGAGCACGTGCGCGGACTTGCCGATACGTTCAAGGTGCGAGCCAGTTGGGCGATTCCGGTTAAGTCAGACAAAGGCGGTTTGTTGGGTACTTTATCAATCATACATTTCAAGCAGGCCAGGCCGGACAGCTACCAGAAAAGGATACTGGAGACTGCAACCAGTATGGCGGGGATCGCAGTTAATCGACGGAATGTTGAGGCACATATACACCATATGGCCAATCATGACCCATTAACGGATTTGCCTAACCGTAACCTGCTGCTTGATCATCTTCACATGGCCATTATGATGGCTAAACGAAAAGAAATTATAGGAGCACTTCTGTTTCTTGATCTTGATCACTTCAAAAATATAAACGATTCCCTGGGGCATGCATTAGGTGATCATTTGCTCAAAGGTGTCGCTGGACGCCTGGTGTCAGTGGCAGAAAAGCATACGACTGTTTCAAGGCTGGGTGGTGATGAGTTTGTTGTGCTGATACCGAATGTGGGCAATCAGAGGCATTCAGCAGGTAAAAAGGTAAAAGAGCTGGCCGACAGGATACGCGCCATGCTCAACGAACCGTTTAAAGTGGAAGGACGAGAGTTACATGTGAGTCCGAGCATCGGCGTAGTGCTGTTTCCGGAAGATGCCGATAATCCGGCAGATGTGCTACGCCATGCCGATACGGCCATGTATCGTGCTAAAGCGGCGGGGCGAAATGCGGTACAGTTTTATTTGCCGGCAATGGCTGCAGAAGCAAGCGAAAGGCTGATGCTGGAGGGTTACCTGCGTCATGCGATCGAATTTAATGAAATGTTTTTGCTTTACCAGCCACAGGTAAATGATATTGGTCATATTGTCGGTGTAGAGGCATTGTTGCGCTGGCAGCATCCCGAAATGGGCTTGATACCACCTACCCAGTTTATCCACATACTGGAGGAAATGGGTTTAATCATGGCGGTAGGGGCCTGGG
>DRJJ01000164.1 GCA_011052255.1 Gammaproteobacteria bacterium
CCTTCGTTGGATGGCAGCACGCCATCGACAATCAGGAAGGCGCAGGAACGAATATGGTCGGCAATCACACGCAGTGACTTGCTGTCCAGATCGGTGCTGTTGGTCGCTTTGGCAGTGGCCTTGATCAGGCTCGGAAACAGATCAATTTCGTAGTTGCTGTGCACGCCCTGCATCACCGCAACCAGTCGTTCCAGCCCCATGCCGGTATCAACCGATGGCCTGGGTAGCGGGTTCAGGTTTCCCTGTGCATCGCGGTCATACTGCATGAACACCAGGTTCCAGATTTCGATATAACGGTCACCGTCTTCGTCTGCTGAACCGGGCGGGCCGCCGGCCACTTCTTCACCATGATCGTAGAAGATCTCTGAACACGGGCCACAGGGGCCGGTGTCACCCATCGACCAGAAGTTGTCCTTCGCACCGATACGACCGATTCGATCTGCCGCTACACCTATATCCTTAAGCCAGATGTTGTAGGCCTCTTCGTCCTCTTCGTATACGGTTATCCAGAGCTTTTCTGGCGGGATAGACAGGGTTTCGGTCAGGAACTGCCAGGCGTACTGTATGGCTTCGCGTTTGAAGTAGTCGCCAAAGCTGAAGTTACCCAGCATTTCAAAGAAGGTGTGATGACGCGCCGTGTAGCCTACATTTTCCAGATCATTATGCTTGCCGCCGGCACGCACACAACGCTGTGATGAGACCGCGCGTACATAGTTGCGCTGTTCCTGGCCGGTGAATACATCCTTGAACGGCACCATGCCGGCATTGGTGAATAGCAGGGTCGGGTCATTGCCAGGTATCAATGGACTGCTGGCAACGATCTCGTGACCATGGTCACGAAAATAGTCCAGAAATAGTTGGCGTATATCAGCGCTGGTTTTCATAGAATTACTGTCTGTAAGGTTACGATTTCGTTAAACAATGATCTATTGTACGACAGACAGTGCTCAGGGTTCCATCACAGACTGTATATGGTCTGATTCAAACCCCCGATATTGCATAAATCGCATGCGTTTGCTTCGTTCGAGGTAATCTTCCGGTGGCATGTAGCCGTATTTCTTGTGGTACGCACGCTGCGCGGTGGCATACCAGTCTGTTTGATCTTCCAGCATGGCCTGTTCTATTTGGCTATCGGATAATCCTCGCCCGGACAGCTCTATACAGATACGTTGTGGGCCGTAACCCTTCTCGCCACGCAAGCGGACATATTGCTCGGCGTAACGCTCGTTACTCAGGTGGCCGGCTTTAACCAGTTTGGCCAGTATCTGGGCGGTGATTTCCGGCTCATAGCCACGCAGGGTTAGCTTGCGTTCTATCTCCAGCTCGCTGTGTTCACGGCGGGCCAGCAGGCGGATCGCGCAGGCCTCGGCATCGTGTAGTGGGTCACGGTCCGGGCCGTCTGGTTTGTTGCTGTTATTAATCAGTTGCATTGGAATGTGGCTGGGTATACAAGGTATGTATTAGCCTCTACTGGTCACTGGTGTAATCCCCTCTCCCTCAGGGAGAGGGTTAGGGTGAGGGGATAAAATATAAAACTTAACCTTAATATATCCCCTCATCCTAACCTTCTTCGACTCTGATTCCTGACTCCGTTCTACCTCCCCCATCCCTGGGGTCGTCCCGGAAGGAGAAGGGACTAAAGGCTCAAACAACTCCAGCTCAGACCTTGTCTATCAAGCTTCAGCTTTATCTTCCGCTTTTTCAACCTTAGCCTTAGCCTCTTCAGCTGGCTGCTTCTCAGATTTCTCAGGTTTATCTGTTGTTTCCAGCAACTCCGCGCGCAAGCGTTGATCGATTTCAGCGGCCATCTCGGGGTGCTCTTTCATATAGGTACGCACATTTTCCTTGCCCTGGCCGATACGGTCGCCGTTGTAGCTGTACCAGGCGCCGGCCTTGTCGATAATATCCTGCGCTACACCCAGATCAATCAGCTCGCCTTCAAGTGAAATACCTTCACCGTAGAGTATTTCAAACTCGGCCTGTTTGAATGGTGGGGCGACCTTGTTTTTAACCACTTTCACGCGTGTCTGGTTACCGACCACTTCATCACCCTTTTTGATCGCACCGATGCGGCGGATATCCAGGCGTACCGAGGCGTAGAACTTGAGTGCGTTACCACCGGTAGTGGTTTCCGGGCTGCCGAACATTACGCCGATTTTCATACGGATCTGGTTAATAAAGATGACCATGGTGTTGGAACGTTTGATGTTACCGGTCAGTTTACGTAGCGCCTGTGACATCAACCGTGCCTGCAGGCCAACATGGGTATCGCCCATATCGCCTTCGATTTCGGCCTTCGGTGTCAGTGCTGCGACCGAGTCTACTACGACTACGTCTACCGCACCGGAACGTACCAGCATGTCGGTGATCTCCAGTGCCTGCTCACCGGTATCCGGCTGCGAGACCAGTAGCTCATCCACATCAACGCCCAGTTTGCCGGCATAGTTGGGATCCAGCGCATGCTCGGCATCAACAAATGCGCAGGTGCCGCCCAGTTTCTGCGCCTCGGCGATTACCTGTAAAGTCAGGGTGGTTTTACCAGATGACTCAGGGCCGTAGATCTCAACCACACGACCACGTGGCAGACCGCCTATGCCGAGCGCGATATCCAGCCCCAGCGAGCCGGTCGAAATAGACTGTATATCGGCGACCGTGGTGTCTCCCATGCGCATAACCGAGCCTTTGCCAAACTGTTTCTCAATCTGACCCAGTGCTGCCGCTAACGCCTTCTTTTTTTGATCTTCAGCCATTTTTATTCTCCAGTAAAAATATTTGTTGCGGTGTACTTCTGTAAACCGCTTCCGTTCAGTACTGCTACAACATGTGGCTTAATATAGGCTATACTTTTTAACATGTCAATACTTTTTACTACCTATCTATATTTTACTATCTAATATTTTATATATGGTATTTGTATTTAACTGTATATTAGTAACGATAGCTTTTTCAGGAGATGATCGTGACAACCCGGCACAAGCTCGCTGCTGACCTTAAATGGAATGTGCTGCAACGACTGCAGTACATTGAAATCATGGCATTTTATACTGGTGTGGTCACGCGCAGCGATGTCGCGAAGACCTTTGGCCTGTCGGATGCGGCCGCCACCAAGGACCTGAAGCTATACGGTGAAATGGCACCAGACAACCTGCTGTACAAACATGCTGTATTCGGTTTTGTGCCGGGTCCGGCCTTTGTTGAAATTTTTGCCAACCTGTCCCCGGCCGCGGTGCTGCCCCTGATCACCGCTAATCTGGCCGCAGCTGGCGGGCCGAATGAGCAAAACCTGATATACGGAATTGGCGTAGACACCCTGCCCCTGCCCATCCGACTGCCGGATAAAAGCATTGTCGCGCAAGTCGTCCGCGCTGCCCGTCAGGGGAAAAAGCTGGAAATTCATTATCGTTCGATGTCGGACAAGGACAATGACCGCAGCCAGGTTATTGAACCGCACTCGCTGATCGACACGGGTCTGCGCTGGCATGTGCGCGCCTACAGTGAAGACCACTTCGATTTTCGTGACTATGTGTTGTCACGCATTGTTGAAGCCAGAATGCTGCCCGACGAGGCCGAGTCCAGCCTGGACTATGATGATGACTGGGTTGAATCCATTACACTAAAATTAGCGCCCCACCCCGGTCTGCATGAACGCAAGCGTCAAAGCTTGCTGATTGATTACGGCGCTGTCGAGGGGGCTATTGAGGTTACTGTGCGCCGGGCATTGCTGGGTTACACCTTGCAGAAGATGTCGGTTGATACGACCAGCGATCACTCGCTGAATGCGGATGCGTTTAATCTGATTATTGTTAATCGGGATGAAATTGAGACTTATGCGGGCTGGGCATTTTTGCGGTAGTGCGGGGGTCCGTTGTCATTGCTTCGCTGCGCTCGCAATGACTAGCTTGTTTTATCCGGCTGCCAACGCCCGATCACTTCGTAGCGCACACCCGCCGGATCAGTAACCGATGACACCAGCACCAGATTATTAACTTCCCATACCAGCGACTGTTGCAAAGGTGCTGGCACATCAGACGATTCAGGCGCACGGCATTTTCGTGCCAGTGTCACATGCGGATGATAATCCCGTTGTTGCTGCGCAAAACCACATGTCACCAGCGACCTGCGCAGTTGTTGCTCCAGATCAGTTAGCTGTTGCGGAATATCTGTTGGTGCCAGCCACGCAACCCGTGCACGATCCCAGAATCCGGGCTGGTCCAGTTGCAGCGTGAAGGCTTGCCAGCACAGCGATGCCGCTGCTTTTTTAATGCAATCCAGCCGGTCTGTTGCAACCGAACCCAGAAAGGCCAGCGTCATATGCAGGTTGCGCTTGTCGACCAGCCGCCCATGCCAGTCCTGTTGCGCGACCAGAAGCTCGTTTGAACAGTTATGGATGGCCTCGCGCAGTGTTTGATCCGGCCATAATGCCAGAAACAGGCGCAACGGCTTTTGATCTGCCGGACTCAAGCACTGGCCAGATCGAGCAGGCCCTGTAACGCATGGGCGACGGCCTGACGTCTGATCGCTTCGCGGTCACCGTTAAATTGCTTATGCTCACAATACGCATCTGACCCTTGTCGACACCAGCCAAACCAGACCGTGCCAACCGGCTTGTCTGTCGAACCACCACCGGGCCCGGCAATACCGCTGACTGACACGGCAAGCTGTGCCGGGCTGTTGTTCAGTGCGCCTTGTGCCATCTCCTGCACTACCTGTTTACTCACCGCACCATGCTGCTGCAGCGTTTCATCCGCTACGCCCAGCATGTCCTGCTTGGCCTGATTACTGTAGGTGACAAAACCGCGATCAAACCAGACCGAGCTACCGGCTACTGCGGTCAGAGTTTGCGCTATCCAGCCACCGGTGCAGGACTCGGCCGTGACGATAGCCAGAGACTTTTCAGCCAGTTGACGGGCCAGTTTTTCAGCCAGTTGAGTTAACTGACGGTCAGACGGTATAGGGTCAGTCGAGAAATTCACGGATTTCGCAGGCATATTCGAACTTGTCTTCAGCGTGCTTGATCACCCGCAGGATTTCAACAATCGCATTCATCGGCGGCACCACCCGATAGGCAGGGTTAATGTTGATCTCCAGACGGCCACCAACGGGCAGTTCCTGATCGCAGGTCATCGCCAGCCCGGTGGCGCTGAGGTTAATGGCCTGCGCATGAAACAGCTCATCGCCATCATCCGGACGCCATAGGATGTCGCAATCGATTTGCATGCGACGATAGTCACGTTGTTCTGAAGAGTCAACCATGCGTAATACCTCAGTTTATTATCTTTATTTATATCATTCTGCATGATAGCGCCAGTGGATGCCAGCCAGGAACGCTCAATATGCGGTTCTGCCCTGTGCGCACAGAATCAATTTCGGTACACTGCCAGTCATGAATATGGCTGAAACCTCGCTCACAACCCATACGCCGATGATGCAGCAATACCTGCGCCTGAAGGCCGAACAACCGGATATCCTGGTGTTCTATCGCATGGGTGACTTTTACGAGCTGTTTTTTGACGATGCCCGCAAGGCCGCACGCCTGCTGGATATCACGCTGACCGCGCGCGGCCAGTCGGCCGGCAAGCCTATTCCGATGGCTGGCGTGCCGGTACATGCTGCCGAAAATTACCTGGCCCGACTGGTGCGTATGGGCGAGTCGGTTGCGATAGTCGAACAGATTGGTGACCCGGCCACCAGCAAGGGGCCGGTCGAACGCAAGATTGTGCGCGTGGTGACGCCCGGCACGGTTACCGATGATGCGCTGCTGGATGCCAACCGTGAACAATTGTTGCTGGCGATTTTTAACCGTCAGGACAACAAAGGGCAAGACAACTATGGTCTGGCCTGGCTCGATCTGGCAGCAGGCCGCTTTGCCGTGCAGCAAGTCGCCAGTGCACAGGCCCTGTCTGCCGAACTGGCCCGCATACAGCCAGCCGAGATCCTGATCCCGGAAGATATGCCGGATCACCCTGCCCTGTCAGTGTTTACCTGCGTGCGTCATCAGGCACCCTGGCATTACGAGCATGACAGCGCCTATCGGTTACTGACCGGGCAATTTGCGACCCGTGACCTGCGTGGCTTTGGCTGTGAAGACATGACGCTGGCCATCTGCGCGGCCGGAGCGCTGCTGCAATACGTAAAAGATACCCAGCAAGGCAGCCTGCCTCATATTACCGGCCTGCAGGTTGAACAAAGCAACGACACGGTGATTCTCGATGCGGCCACACGCCGCAATCTGGAACTGGATTCTACACTGGCCGGCAATAGCGACTGGACACTGGCCGGTGTACTCGACCATACCGCCACGGCGATGGGTGGCCGTTTGTTACGGCGCTGGATACATCGCCCGGTACGCGACCAGCAAACCCTGGAATTGCGTTATCAGTGCCTGCAAACCCTGCTTGAACAACAGTGCATCACACGCCTGCACGACAGCCTCGATGCAATCGGTGACCTGGAGCGCATCCTCACCCGCATCGCACTCGGCTCGGCACGCCCGCGCGACCTGAGCACGCTGCGCGAATCACTGCGGCGGGTGCCGGAACTGGCGACCGAACTGGCACAACTGGACAGCCCGTTACTCAAGCAGTTGCAGCAGCAACTGGGCAACCCGCAACCGGTGGTCGAATTACTCGACCAGGCCATCATCGAACAACCCCCTGTGTTGATGCGTGACGGTGGCGTGATGGCCACCGGCTATAACGATGAACTGGATCAGTTACGTGCGCTGAGCGAAAACGCCGACCAGTATCTGGCTGATCTGGAAATGCGCGAACAACAGCGTACTGGCGTCAGTAAACTGAAGGTACGTTATAACCGGGTACACGGTTATTACATTGAGTTGCCACGCAGTCGTTCTGACGATGTGCCTGAGGACTATCAACGTCGTCAGACCCTGAAAAATGTCGAGCGTTTCATTACGCCGGAACTGAAGACGCACGAACAAAAAGTACTCGGTGCACGCGAACGCTCGCTGGGCCTGGAAAAACAACTCTACGAGGCCTTGCTCGAACAACTCGCCGCACAACTGGTCGCATTACGTCACTGCGCGGATGCACTGGCCCAGCTGGATGTGTTAATCAGCCTGGCCACGGCCGCCGACCAGAATGACTACCGTCAGCCCGAACTTACTGAACGCCCCGGCATTTTGATCAAGGCCGGACGTCACCCGGTAGTCGAAAAGGTCTCGGAACAGGCCTTTGTACCCAACGACACCGACATGTCTGAGCGGCGCCTGTTACACATCATCACCGGCCCGAATATGGGCGGTAAATCGACCTATATGCGCCAGGTGGCGCTGATTACGCTAATGGCACATATTGGCAGCTTTGTACCCGCCGAATCGGCCCTGATTGGGCCGCTGGATCGCATCTTTACCCGTATAGGCGCATCCGATGACCTCAGCAGTGGCCTGTCGACCTTCATGGTAGAGATGACCGAGGCGGCCAACATCCTTAATAATGCAACCGAACACAGCCTGGTGCTAATGGATGAGATTGGCCGCGGCACCAGCACCTACGATGGCATGTCGCTGGCCAGTGCCTGTGCCGAGCACCTGATCAGCGATGTGCGCGCCTATTGCCTGTTTGCGACCCATTATTTTGAGCTGACTGATCTGGCGGACCAATACGACGGTATCGTTAACGTGCATCTGGATGCGGTTGAACACGGCAATACGATAGTCTTCCTGCACGCGTTGCGCGATGGCCCGGCAGATCGCAGTTATGGCCTGCATGTTGCGGCACTGGCCGGTGTGCCAAAAAGTGTGATTGCGACCGCACAGTTACGGCTGATGCAGCTTGAGTCGGGGCATCGGGATGGCCTGTCGACCGCAGATCGTGAGGCCGATGCGCAGATATCCCTGTTCCAGACCGAGGCCAGCCACCCGGCCATCGACAAGCTAAAAGAGATCAACCCTGACGAGCTGAGCCCGCGTGA
>DRJJ01000165.1 GCA_011052255.1 Gammaproteobacteria bacterium
GAGTAAGCTGGCAAATGCAATACGCTTGTCGTGCTGACCCTGATAAATATGCTTGATACCCAGATCTGATATACGATGCCTAACCACTTCAGATGTGCGGCCTGTAATAATCGCCAGTTCAACTCCCGTCTGCATCAGCATTTTCATACCATGTCCGTCACGTGAATTAAATGCCTTGTATTCCTGGCCGTCATCACCAATAAATAATGAACCATCGGTCAGCACACCATCCACATCAAAAATAACCAGTTTTATCTTGCGGGCCTTGTCATAGATATCTTGCATGTTTTGCTCTTTCACTGTTTTCCAGATTTAACTGAAACCGGTTACACAATGCCGGCACGTAACAAGTCGTGCATATTCAATGCCCCGACCAGTCGGTTATCTGCATCAACAACCAGTAAGCCGTTTATTTTACAACGATCCATGATTTCCAGTGCCTCGGCGGCCAGCATGTCACGTTTGACTGTTTTCGGCGCGGGAGTCATCAGATCGCGAATCATGCTGCTGTGTACATCTGCTCCCTTGTCCAGCGTGCGGCGTAGATCACCATCGGTATACACGCCGACGATGCAATCATTCTGGTCGACTATTGCACTCATACCCAGGCCTTTGCGGCTCATCTCCAGTAAGGTTGCAGACAAGCTGGCATCCAGCCCAACACTGGGCACAGCATCCCCTTTATGCATAACGTCTTCAAGGTAGAGTAGCAGCCGTCTGCCCAGACTGCCGGCGGGGTGAGAACGGGCAAAATCTTCTTCGGTAAAGCCACGCGCTTCCAGCAGGGCAATGGCCAGCGCATCTCCCATCGCCAGTGTGGCGGTGGAACTGGCTGTTGGCGCCAAGCCAAGTGGGCAGGCCTCATCCGGCACGTTCACATCAAGATGCACACTGGCAGATGTCGCCAGCGAGGATTCCGGACGTCCGGTAAGCGCAATCATGGCTATCCCTAAGCGTTTAATCGTCGGTAAAAGCATAACCAACTCATCGGTCTCGCCTGAATAGGACAGAGCCAGCACTACATCCTGATTAGTAATCATGCCCAGATCACCATGACCTGCTTCGCCAGGATGGACAAAAAAGGCCGGCGTACCAGTACTGGCCAGCGTTGCAGCGATTTTGCCACCAATATGGCCTGACTTGCCCATACCCATCACCACAACACGGCCTTTGCAATTAAGTAATTGCTCACAGGCCAGATCGAAATGATCATCCAGACCATTAATCAGATGCTGTAACCCGGCTAGTTCAGTCTTGAGTACCGCCACACCCAGTTCTCGGAACGAGACTTTGCTATGTGCAGGCGCTGGCTTGGAATGTTCTGGCATAATCATACTCTGCTTGGTTAACTACCCGGGCTTTCAGACATGAATAGTACGCCCTGATAGGCAAAAAAGGCCAGCAATAGCAGCCCTCCTTCTGCGCGGGTTATCTTGCCGGGTCCACGAAAACCGTATGCCACTGCAAACAGAACCAGCGTCAGTACCAGCATAACAGGGTAATCCCGAGACAACACCTGATCCGGCACCGGGCCAGGATGGATAACACCTGGCAAGCCCATCACGGCCAGTAAATTGAACATATTGGAGCCAATGACATTGCCAATCGCTATATCATGCTCCTTTCTTAATGCACTAACGATAGACGCTGCCAGCTCAGGCAGGCTGGTGCCGATCGCAACGATAGTCAAACCGATCACCAGCTCACTGACACCAAAGTGAGTGGCCACCTCTACCGCGCCCCAGACCAGCATGCGCGAACCACCCAGCAATAACAGCAAGCCCAGCGTAAACCAGACGGCGGCCATCAGATTAGACATATCTGTCGGGATTTCCGCATCAAATTCAGTGCCTAGTGCATCGGTACGACGATCGCGCAAACCCAGGTTGACCACCCAGTACAGCATCAGACCCAGCCCGGTCAGTAACACGATGCCATCTGTACGCCCCAGCTCGCCATCCGAGATCATCATCAGCGCAACCAGCATGACAGCCAGCAGTATCGGGAACTCACGCCGCAAAATTTCGGATCGTACAGCCAGCGGTGTCACCAGCGCCGTAGCGCCCAGAACCAGTGCAATATTGGTGATATTGGAGCCTATCGCATTGCCAATTGCCAGCGCTGTATTGCCGTTGATCGACGCCATCACCGAAACCAGTATTTCCGGCGCGGAGGTACCAAATCCGACTATCGTCAAGCCGATGATTAACGGCGAAATACCCAGATTACGCGCAGCGGCCGCAGCCCCGGCTACAAAACGATCTGCACCCCAAAGCAGTAATATAAAACCGGCGATAATAGCCAGCGCAGGCATAAGCATAAAAAATTATCCCAGAAAGTAGTTGGGGGATTGTAGCTGATTCGACTCGCTGTTAACAAACAAATCCCGACCCCGGATCAGGCGGGACACTGACCCCCTATAGTGCACGGATACGGGTTGCCCCACAGCGTTTACAGTGTTCACGCGTAACCAGTTTGCCCTGTTGACTATCAAACACGGTTTGTCGGTCGGTTTCCCATTTGTGGAACCCGCTACGACACAAGCTCTTGCCTTTGTGTTTTTCAGAGGCTTTTTTCTTTTTGAATTTCAGAATTTCAGCCATATTGCCAACCCATACGGTTCATCCACGTTCCCTGTTTCAGGCAAGCCGCTGTGGTTGCCAGTCCAGTGCATCGTACAATGCGGTACCGTCCAGCACCAGATCATTCCCCAGCCCTTGCAACCACGCTGCAGGCCCCTGACCACCTGCACGACGCCAACCCAGAGCCAGCCCCGGCGATGCCAGCCACCATGGCAGTGGTACACGACCACCACCCGCACGACGTTGCCACTCGCTCAGGCTACGTGCCGGTTCTGCGGCAAGATTATAGATGCCCGCAACCGGCTGCATCACACAACGTCGTATCGCCTCGGCTACATCCAGTTCATGTACACACTGGCTAAGTGCCTGCCCTTTTTGTCCTGCCAGCCGAAACGGTGAATGCAGCATGTTCTTCAGGTATGGTTGTGCATGCGGACCCAGTATTGTTGGTGAACGCAGGATCACCAGTCTTCCTGTGTTCATGGACTCATACGCTCGCAGCAGAATTTGTTCAACCTCCACCTTGTCCTGCGCATAGAGAAAACCCGGTAAGGGGCGCAGAACAGCCTGCTCAGTAACGGGTACAGGGGTATCCGGCCAGGGTCCATAAACGGCTGCACTGGACAGATGTATGAGTAACGGCACCGGGTTGGCAGGTATGCCTTTAACCAGGTTACGTGCGGCCAGCACATTCAGGCCTGGCTGGTCATACCCGGCCGGCGCGGCAATTACAACAAAGGCCAGATGAATCACGGCATCAACATTTTGCAAATAGCTGGCCAGTTCCGGGTCTGCAATGTCCA
>DRJJ01000166.1 GCA_011052255.1 Gammaproteobacteria bacterium
ATATCAAGGAACTGTTCGAGGTGTTGGGTAAATGGATCGACGTACCCGAGCAGCAGCGTCAGGATTTTGTGCCACAAGGTGAAGCGGTGGCATACGATGTGGTTCTGCCCGAACTACCGGGTATTGATACCCAAACCGGCCTGTCGCGTGTGGGTAACAACAGCAAACTTTACCGAAATATATTACTTAAATTTCGTGGCAGCCAGGCGGATACGCCTGAGCAGATTGAGCAGGCTCTGACAAGCGGTGACCGACAGACGGCTGAGCGCCTCGCCCATACTCTCAAGGGGGTGTGTGGCAATGTCGGCGCAGACAAGTTACAGGAGGCGGCACGTGTGCTGGAGGCAGCAATCAAGGTCGGCCAGGAAGACACCGATAGCGAACTGGTAGCGGTGCGCAGGGAACTGGCACCTGTTATGGCAGTACTTGCTGATCTTGATCAGGCAAGCCCGGCAATCGCACAGACTGCCGCAGTGCCGGACATGGACAAGATTCGTCCCATGCTTGAACAGTTACGGTTGCTACTGGACGACGACGACGTCGACGCAACGGAGCTACTGGAAAATCTACAGGAGCAATATGCCGGCAGCGCTTTTGCTGCATCCTTTGATCCTCTGGCCCAGGCTATAGGTGATTACGAGTTTGAGGTTGCGTTGAAATACCTGGATGAACTGGAGCCACGACTACAGGAGATATAATTTTTTCCGGCAGGCCAGAATGGCAGGTGTATGAACCACGCTGTTGGGTTATGCTAACCATCAAGTTACTGATGTAATTCCATAGCGAAAGGCAAAATTAGTCATGCTCAGAATTTCATTCTGGCAAAAGTTTCTGGATGGCGTTCCGGAATATCTGGCGCGTCACTATTGGTGGGCCTATCTCTGGCGGCCCGCGATCTGGTTCTTTGATCACCAGCCGATCATCAACCTGATTCTGTTTGGCCAATACAAACGACTGATGACGCAAACCCTGCAGTGCCTTGAAAATCGCCCCGCCGGCCGCATGCTACAGCTCACTTGTGTCTATGGCAAGCTGACACCCGCAGTGCTGGAAGTCCCGGGTAATCAACCGATGTATCTGATCGATGTGGTCACGGCGCAGATTCAGGCCTCATGTAGCAAACTCGCGCCTGCCCGGCGCGCACAGTTATTACCCGTGCGTATGAATGCCGAGTCACTGGCATTTCAGGACAACAGTTTTAGCACCGTACTGATATTCTTTCTGATGCATGAGATGCCGACAGCAGCGAGGCAACGCACGTTGGCCGAAACGGTTCGGGTATTACAACCCGGTGGACGGCTGGTGATTACTGAATATGATGAGGAACCTTGCAACCACTGGATTTACCGGCGGCACTGGTTACGCAAACAGCTGTTATTCTGGGAGCCCTTTCTGGAAGACTTCTGGCGTGAAGATCTCAGCGCCCTGCTGCAACAAGAGGCGCACAGGCAGGGCAAGGCCCTACAGCAGGTTGAGAGGCATCCGGTGTTTGATGGGTTTTACCGTGTACTGGTTTATGAGATGGATGCGTAGTGGAGAAGTAATAACTTAACGTTTTTTTTCACCTGTGATCATAGCCCTGATTAGATTTTCACGATGTATCAGACTGCCCAGTAATACGCCAGCTATATGCCCGATCACCAGTAGCAGCGTCAGGTTGGCCAGCAATTCGTGTATTTCCTCCAGCAGTTCATCCGACCATGTGGCGAAAAAACTGTCGGCCAGCGGGCCTTGCCCGTCTGTTGCAAACAGTGCTATACCGGATACAACGGTTAGCGATAAACTAACCAGCAGCAAAACGATCATGGCTGCACCAGCCGGGTTATGACCGATATAGCGTTTTGCTTTACCGGTTAATACTTGTTTCACATACTCAATTGCTTTACGAGGGCCGGTTATAAAATCCGTGAAGCGTGCATAGCGGGTGCCAATCAGGCCCCATATCAATCGGAACGCAATCAGAATGCCAACAATGTAACCCGCATAACTGTGTACAGTTATCCAGTCATCTTCGGTGAAATAGGAAAGAAAAAAGAAAAACACCAGCGACCAGTGAAAGATGCGAATGAGTGGATCCCAGACTTTTATGGTGTTTCCTCCCGGCTTGGCCATGCTAACGATCCCATTTAATAATGATTGGTTAGTTTACACCGGTGAGGATTAAATCAGTCTAAAAAATCTGGTTTCCCGGCACAGGTTGTAGCGGTTTATATCTGTGCCAGACAAGGTCGCACCGGATCCCGACGGCTGCCAGGACGGCCACGGATCTGTTTTACATCTACTAGCCGCCTGCTCTAATCGGAACCCGGGCGATTGATTACCTCCTGTTATTTAGTATGAAGTCGTTACGCATGCCCGTGACCATGATCATGCCCTTCCATTGGAATGGTCTTCATCAGGGTGACGCCAAGGGCGATACTGCCGATCACAAGGCCTACGACAATCTGGTTCAACATTGGGCCTACCAGACCGGTGAAGCCCAGTATAAACGGCGCGAATACCAGCCATAGTCCCAGGCCAACATTGGTGTACTCCTTCCATATCTGCGGGGTTGCGAGTGCCGCGAATGCAAATAGCGCTACTGCCGTACCGATCAGATAGGAGTTTATCGCAGCCACACCATCCGTCGGGCCAACACCACTAAACGGTGCTATCACAAGCCATACACCTAACAGGGCATTTGTCCAGTCTTGCCATCGTTGTGTTTTCATCACACACCTCCTTTGTTCCTCTATGGGGCTATCCATTTCCGATAACTCTATGGAACATTTCTTACATACTACATATATAGCACATGTATGTTAGGCACAGGTCAAGGTTAAATCGGGAATAGCTACCGGTTTCGCAGCATCCGCAGAAAGTCACCAACCGGCATGGTGCCAAAGCGTTCGCTATCGTCTAGTAGTGCCAGAATCTGGTCACAGCGGTCTTTATCAAGATGGTTTTTTGTGTTGTCGCGGAACTTTTTATACAACAGAGGCAATGCTTCATTCCGACGCTGACGATGACCGAGTGGGTATTCCACTGCGATGCGTTCGCTCTGGCTACCATCGCCAAAAAATACCTGTACCGCGCCGGGAATCGCTCGCCGTGACGGATCGTGATAGGCGAGGGTAAAGCCAGGATTTTCGATCACCTCTATACAGCCGCGCAAACAATCGATGCGTGGGTCGGCCGCTCGGCTGTCATGGTAATCCTCGCTGGTCAGATTACCGTGCAGCAGCGCAATGGCAACCATATATTGCAGGCAGTGATCACGGTCTGCCGGATTATTCAGCGTGCCGGTTTTGTTGATGATGCGCATACCGGCCTGCTGGGTCTCTATCACGATACGCTTGATGTCATCACAATGTTCGCGTACCACATCATGCAACTGTATAGCCGCTTCAATGGCTGTCTGGGCATGAAATTCGGCCGGAAAGGCTACCTTGAACAGAATGTTCTGCATCACGTAACAGCCTAGTGGCTGCGCCAGGGTGAGTTGCTGGCCGTGCAACAGGCTGTCCTGAAACCCCCAACCGGGCGTGCTGAGCGTGTGCGGATATCCCATCTCACCGCGCAAGGCCAGTAGTGCCAGCCACAGACCGCGCGCGGTCGCATCGCCTGCCGCCCAGCTTTTTCGTGTACCGGTGTCTGGGGCATGGCGGTAACAACGCAAGCTGCCGCCATCCACCCATGCATTCGACAGGGCATTAAAAACCTGCTGACGTGAGGCGCCCAGCATGACGCTGGTAACCAGCGTGGTGGCGACGCGCACCAGGATGACATGATCCAGCCCGAACTGATTAAAGCTGTTGTCCAGCGCCAGACTGCCCTGAATTTCATAGGCTTTGATCATCGCCGTCAGGACGTCGTGTAGTGAAACACGGGTCTGGCGATTTTCCATCAATAGTGCCGCGGCCAGAATTCCGCCGAGGTTATCGGACGGGTGCCCCCATTCTGCCGCCAGCCAGGTGTCGTTGAAATCCAGCCAGCGGATCATGCTGCCCAGATTGAACGCGGCCTGGACCGGCTCCAGTTCCTGTTCCAGTCCGGGGATACGAATTCCACCGCTTACGGTAATATCATCCAGCAGGGGGCCGAGCACACGCTTGCAGTCTGTATCGTCGAGGCTGCGCAGGGCACAGCCGAGACTGTCGATCAGGCAATAACGAGCCGTTTGATACGCATCTACGTTGGTGGGGGTGTAATCAAGCGCGTAGTCAGTGAGTTGTGTCAGCAGTGCATCCGTCGGTGGCACGGCCGAATTTGAATTCATTTTCTTTGTTCCAGCGGCACAAAGGATCTTTCGTCCGGGCCAATATAATTGGCAGCGGGTCGGATCAGACGATTATGCTGGCGCTGCTCCATGACGTGGGCGGCCCAGCCGGCCATGCGTGCGCACACAAACACCGGGGTATACAGTGACACAGGAATAGCGAGGAAGTGATAGACCGAGGCACTGTAGAAATCCAGATTGGCAAACAGCTTTTTTTCGCGCCACATCACCTGCTCGACACGTTTGGAAACGGTAAACAACTGGCTATCACCGGCGTCATCTGACAGTCGTTTACTCCATGCTTTGATCAGTGCATTATGCGGATCCGATTTCCGGTAGACCCGGTGACCAAAGCCCATCACTTTCTGGTGTGATGCCAGCGCAGCGAGTATCGCTTTTTCAGCGGTATCAGGGCCGGCAAGATCGGCAATAAAGGCCATGGTCGCCTCGTTGGCACCACCGTGCAGCCACTACGTAACACGTCCATCGGATGACTGTTGGCAGGTAGCATTTCGAGTTGGATTTTCAGTTCATCGGGTAACTTGCGCAGACCGGACAGCCGCTCAAGATAAGCATCAAGTTGATCCGTGTTGGGTAACTCACCATAGAGCAGCAGGTATGCCACTTCTTCAAAGCATGTGCTGGCGGCGAGATCTTCAATGGCATATCCGCGATAACTCAGACCACGGCCCTGTTTGCCAACGGTGCAGATGGAGGTATCGCCGGCTATGATATCGGCCAGACCTTCGTTATGCCCTTTCATGGATTGAGCCATAGTCAGCTATGTCTCATCAATAGTATTGGTACGCGCAGGCTGGCATTCGCAACCTTTTTCGTATAAATCATCACGTCTCAGACCGACCGTCAAGGGTTCCCGATCATGTCCTGCCAGGGCCTGAAAAATATTGATACTGCCCGTATCAAAGTAATAGGCAGAACCAGCCATATAGAAACGCCATACTCGATAGGTTGGTTCACCCACGAGATCGACTGCCCGTGCCTTGTTTGTCTCCAGCGCCTTGACCCAGCAGCGCAGCGTCATCGCGTAGTGGCGACGCAGCCCTTCCACGTCGATAATCTCAAAGCCCGCATGCTCCATGGCATCGATGACGGTGCTGATGCGCGCCAGCTCACCGTCCGGAAATACATAACTGTTAATGAAGCGGGTGATGGGCGTATCCTGCCAACCTGTGTCGTTGGTAATGCCGTGATTGAGGAATAAGCCACCTGGCGCCAGCACCCGTTTGATGGTTTCGAAATAGAGTGGAAAGTTGATTACCCCGATGTGCTCGAACATACCGACACTCACCACCCGGTCATAGCGGGCATCGTCAGGCAAGTCACGGTAATCCCGTAATTCGACAGTGACCTGGTCTTGCAGGCCTTCTTTGCGTATCCGCTCCCTGGCATAAGCGACCTGCTGTTCACTCAGCGTAATGCCATGGGCCTTTACCCCGTATTTGCGTGCCGCCCAGCAAACCAGCGCCCCCCAGCCGCAGCCAATATCCAGCAGGGTCTGGCCCGGGGTCAGGCGCAACTTGCGGCAGATGTAATCCAGTTTGTCGCGTTGGGCATCATCCAGTGACTGCTCGGCGCCGGAAAAATAGGCGCAGGAGTAAACCATTTCCTGATCCAGCCACAAATGATAAAAATCATTACCGACATCGTAGTGGTGAGCGATGCTCTGTTTTGTGTTCTGTCGTTTATCGTGTCCGGCGCGTATCGCCCGGGTGCTGTTCTCACTATGATGGGCTGGCAGCCTGAATGCCTGGCGCATTACGCGCAATCGGGTTGACCAGGGCATGACCAGTCTGCGCATAAAGGTGACCAGATCAAACAGACACTCGGCATCCCCCACGATATCGGTTCCTGCGGTCAGGTAGTCTTCGGCCAGGTGTACCAGATCTCTGTGTAGAACCAGCTGGCGCAATACCGAGGGCTGGTTGAAAATCACCGTGCAAGGTGCATCCGCATGTCCCACCGCCAGGTCCCCGTTCCATAATTGCACTGCGACCGGCCCGTGGTAATCGGCCAGGACCTGTTTTATAATCGAATGTCCTGCTGTATCAACAGCCTGTTGATTATCGGTATGATTTTTCATGGCCTGATTTGTGTTTTGTCTCATGGTTTGGCTCCTGAAAATAGCAGGTGGTAGTCAGTCGTTGTGCTGATCTTTTTTACGTTGCTTGTCCTGTGCCAGCTCCGCGGTGTGGTAATCGAGTAGGTCGTACAATTCCTCACGACTCTGCATGCGTTCCAGCCAGCCGCGTTGTGTGCCCTCTGTGCGTATCGAGGCATAAAGCGCCTCTACGGCTTTACTCATGACCCGGAATGCACTCAATGGGTAGAGTAATATGCTAATGCCGGTCTGTGCCATTTGCTCACGCTCGAACAACGGCGTTTGCCCGAACTCGGTCAGGTTGGCCAGTACCGGTACCTGCACCACCTCGGTGAATTGGCGGTATTCATCCAGCGAACCAAGCGCTTCAACGAAGATCATGTCGGCGCCGGTTTCGATGTAGGCCAGACTGCGATCGATCGCAGCAGCAAGGCCCTCAACGCCCGCCGCATCGGTGCGTGCCATTATCACAAAACTGCTGTCCTGCCGTGCCGCCAGTGCTGCTGACAGACGTGCCTGCATTTCCATGACGGGTACCAGCACCTTGCCAGAGCGATGACCACAACGTTTCTGCTCGACCTGATCTTCGATGTGCATGCCGGCGACACCGGCCAGTTCCAGTTCGCGCACGCAGTCTGCTATCTCATTGCCCCAGCCCGTGTCCACATCGACCAGTAGTGGCAGTGATGTGGCGGCAGTGATACGTCGCGCCTCTTCAACGACTTCGGCGCGCGATGTCAGGCCAAGGTCAGGACG
>DRJJ01000167.1 GCA_011052255.1 Gammaproteobacteria bacterium
GCCTGCAAACCGAAACCGAGCCCGCCCTGCTTCAGGAGTAATAAAACAGACCCATGTTCAAGGAACGAACAAGTAAACAGAAATCCGGCGACCAGGCCGAAAAACAGGCACGTCGATATCTCGAAAAACAGGGTCTGAAGCTATTAATATCAAATTACCGCTGTAAGTGTGGTGAAATAGATTTGATCATGCAGCACGATCAGATACTGGTATTTATTGAAGTGCGCTGTCGTGCCAATAGCCGCTATGGCAGCGCCGCAGAGACCGTAGACCATAGAAAACAGCACAAGATTATCAAGGCCGCTCAATTCTATTTACAACAATATCGTCACGAAGTTGCCTGCCGGTTTGACGTAGTCGCTCTGACTTCAGGCGAACTCAGCTGGATACCCGATGCCTTTACCCTCTAGGAAGCGCTGCATGATTGCAAAGGCTTAAATAGCGGTATCAAACCATACACTTGCGCAAACCACCCTGCTACAATGCCTGCATGACTAATTATCTTCATGCATCATGAAATCACTCGATCTGGTAACCGAAAATTTCAGGGACAGCATCCAGACCAAACAACTTGCCTTGAGCAGCATGGCAGATCTGGTAGTGGACGCTGCAAACAGTATGCTTACCTGCCTGCAAAACGGCGGCAAGATACTCAGCTGCGGCAATGGCGGATCAGCCGCTGATGCCCAGCATTTTTCTTCTGAGCTGCTTAACCGCTTTGAAATAGACCGACCATCATTACCTGCTATCGCATTAACAACAGACACCTCTACGCTGACTTCAATAGCCAATGATTATGACTATAGCCAGATATTTTCCCGCCCCATCAGCAGCCTTGGCCAAGAAGGTGATATCTTGCTGACCATCAGCACCAGCGGCAATTCAGCCAATATCGTAAAAGCTGTAGCCGCAGCCCATGAACGCGATATGCAGATAATCTGTCTGAGTGGAAAGAATGGAGGCGAGGTTGCGAGCAAGCTCACATTAAATGACCTGGAGCTGCGTGTATCATCAGACAAAACCGCACGCATCCAGGAAGTGCATTTACTTATTATCCATTGCCTGTGCGATGTCATAGAGCACAAGCTATACAAAACTGACAAGGAGCCGGTTTATGTATAAAACCCTCATCAAACTGAGCAGCATTATTTTACTGGCTGCATTTATTCAGGCCTGCCTTCCGATGGCTGCGGTCAGCGCCGGTTCTGCTGTCAATGACCGGCGAACAGCTGGCACCATGATTGATGACCAGAATATTGAATTCAAGGTCTATAATCTGATCAGTAAGGATCCGGAATTAAGTGAACAGGCTCATATTAGTGTCACCAGCTATAACAAAATCGTATTACTAACCGGACAGACACCCACTGCCGAAATGCGTTCAAGAATGGAGTCTCTTGCAAGTAGTGTCGAAAACGTTCGCCGCGTTCAGAATGAGCTGACGATAGAAGACCCAAACACGCTGACCACACGTTCCCAGGACACCTGGTTGACCTCAAAGGTCAAGACGTCACTGCTCAAAATCGATATGCCCGGATTTGATATTACCCGCGTCAAGGTTGTCTCTGAAAACAAAACGGTATTTCTAATGGGCCTGCTGACAAAAGAAGAAAGCGAAGCCGTGATCGATGTCGTTAAAAAAGTCACCGGTATTGAACGAATCGTTAAGATTTTCGAATACGTTTAATAAGTAACATCAGGCTAGTGCTCTAACATAATGCAGGACTTGCCAAAAGAATTTATCTCGACTCTGGCAAGCATCCTGCCAGCTGATAGCTTCACCCTTGATCCGGCGGAATGCGGCGCTTATGGATTTGATAACAGCCCGCATCTTGCACAACCACAAGCAGTCGCTTTTCCTCACACCCACCAGCAAGTAGAACAGCTGGTCCTGCTGTGCAATACACACAGGGTCGCCATCACACCACGTGGTCGCGGCACAGGCACTACCGGTGCAACGGTACCGATTCATGCCGGGCTGGTCCTGTCCTTCGAAAACATGAATACCATACTGCGCATGGACCCCGAAAACCGGATGATAATCGTGCAGCCAGGTGTCACCAATGAACAGGTTCAGTTACGCGCAGCTGAACATGGGTTTTTCTGGCCACCAGACCCGACCAGCGCCGCCTACTGCAGCGTTGGTGGCAATCTGGCATATAATTCCGCTGGCCCCAGAGCAGTCAAATATGGCACTCCGCGCGAAAACACGCTCGGGCTAACAGCCATTACCGGCACTGGAAAAACCATTCATACTGGCGTCAAAACCACTAAAGGGGTCGTCGGCTATGATTTAACCCGGCTGATCATTGGCTCGGAAGGGACGCTAGCCATCATCACTGAAGCAACCCTGAAGCTAACCCCTGTGCCTGAATGCAAAACAACCCTGCAGGCCACTTATCAGAATATTGAGCACGCCGCCCAGGCTGTATCCAACATTATGGCGCATGAAGTCACACCCTGTGCACTTGAATTTATTGATGGCAATGCGATTAACATGATACGTGAGTATTCTAACGCTGACCTACCCGATAACGCAGGCGCCCTATTGATGATTGAGGTGGATGGCTCGTCACACAGCATTCAGCATGATACCGACAGCGTGATACAGGCAGCCAGTAATTCTGGTTTGTTATCAATCAAAACTGCTGCCACCCGGTCAGAAACAGCCGAATTGTGGAAAACGCGCAAGGCACTTTCACCTGCATTGCGCACCATTGCTCCAAAAAAAATCAACGAAGATGTAGTGGTACCGGTATCGAATATTCCGGCACTGCTGACTGGACTGGAAAAGCTCGCCAGAAAATATGACATTGATATCGTTAATTTCGGACATGCCGGCAATGGCAACATTCACGTCAACCTGCTGATTGATCCGGAAAACAGCAACCAATTAGAGCAAGCCAACGCCTGCCTTGATGAGGTTTTCAACCTGGTGCTGTCTCTGGAAGGCAGTCTGTCCGGCGAACATGGAATCGGACTGGAAAAACAGGCTTTCATCGGCAAGGAAATTGACGCCACCAGTCTTGACCTGATGCGCGCCATTAAAAAGCAGTTCGACCCGAACAATATTCTCAACCCGGGTAAAATGTTTCCTGTGAAGTGAACGGTTCAGCCTTTCAGTCAGGCTCTGCCAATAACCGCTCATAGATAAACCTGTCTTCAGAGCAGAAACAGCAACATATTATTTCACTAAAGCGATTTTCACACCGCTGTATAACGCTTAAAGCAATACTGGCGGCATTTTCCTTCGGAAAACCATATACCCCGGTACTGATCGCCGGGAAGGCGATACTTCTTGCATTATATTCCAGCGCCAGCTCCAGGCTGTTTTGATAAGCGTTGGCCAGTAAGTCACTCTCATTCTGGCCACCGCCATGCCATACCGGCCCAACGGTATGAATGACCCATTTTGCTGTTAGTAAAAATCCGGCAGTAATGCGCGCCTCACCGGTTGGACAGCCGCCTATGGACTGACAGACTCGCAATAACTCCGGACCGGCTGCATGGTGTATCGCACCGTCAACACCACCGCCACCTAACAAGCTATTGTTGGCCGCATTAACGATCGCATCAACATCCAGTTTTGTTATATCAGCCTGAATAACACTAATCATGACACATTATTTTACGACTTTCAGGGCGGGTCTTTTGGGTGATGTTGTGGTATCAGAGGAGCCGTCTGGCGGCATAGGTTGTTGCGGGTCATCGTCATTAAAAACCATGCCCTGACCATTTTCATTGGCATAAATAGCCAATATTGCAGCGATAGGTACAGAAATGGATTGAGACACACCGGAAAATCTGGCAGCAAAGCTAAGTACATCATTACCCATTTCCATATATTGTACCGAGTGCGGTGAAATGTTCAGTATGATTTTGCCATCCTGAATAAATCCGTCGGGTACATCAACACCATCTATAAATGCGTCAACCAGTATATAGGGGGTAAGATTGTTATCAACAATCCAGTCATGAAGTGCACGAAGTAAGTAGGGTCGACTTGATGTCATCACACTGGTTCCGGTTGTGCACCTGCTAAAATCAGAACTGAATCAATCTGGTTACAGAGTTAGCGCATATCCTTTTCAAGATCAGACAGACTATCCTGGAAAGAATCACGACTAAAAATTCTGTCGGCATAGACATAGATGGCCTTGGCCTGCACGGGCAATTCAATTCCGTACACCGGCAGACGCCACAATAATGGTGCAATCGCACAATCAACCAGGAAAAACTCGTCATTCAGAAAGTAAGGTTTGTACGAAAAAACTTCAGAACTGCTTATCAGACGCTCACGTAGTATCTTGCGCGCCTTACTAACACGTTTGCTGTCGCCTGATTCCAGTTCAACCACCTGGCTGTACCAGTCTGTCACCACCCGGTACATGGCCAGTCGCATTCGGGCACGAGAAACCGGGTCGACTGGCATGAGTGGAGGGTGCGGAAATCGCTCATCCAGATATTCGATGATTACCCGGCTATCGTACAACACCAGCTCCCGATCAACGAGAGTCGGCACCGAATGATACGGGTTAAGATCCAGCAGGTCTTCCGGCAGCTTACCTGGCTGTACATCGGTTATCTCATAGGTAATACCTTTTTCGGCCAACACTAACCTGGTTTGGTGACTGTAGGGACTGGTGGGTGACGAAAACAGCGTCATCCCTGATCTGCGATTGGCAATAAGTGCCATGTACTAACCCTCGTATTGGTCAGGACTAGCTGCAGGATTGCAGCCAGTCCGCCAAAATAACTTTAGTGGATATCTTTCCAGTATTCTTTCTTCAGGAGATAGGCAATAATCAGGAAGAACAGCAGGAATAATATAACCTTTATGCCAAGATCATAACGAACCAGCTTGGCCGGTTCCCCGGTATATACCAGGAAGTTCACCAGATCACGTACCTGCCTGTCATACTCCGCCGGAGTCATGGAACCCTCGGTGATGTATTCATAGCCGGTGAGTACCTGGCGATCAGTGCCGTATTCATCTTTTTCGGTTGTATAAACAGGTTTTTTCAACCCTTCCAGTTGTGACAACACGTGCGGCATACCAACACTCTCGAAAACACGATTATTGACACCGAAGGGTCGGCTGTCATCAACATAGAAGTTACGCAAATACGTGTATATCCAGTCCGCACCTCGCGAACGTGCAATAACAGACAGATCAGGCGGCGTAACACCAAACCATTTTTCAGCATTGGCCGCTGGCATGGAAATAGTCATATACTCACCGATTTTTTTGCCGGTGAACATCAAATTCTCCTGAACCAGTTCGTCAGGCAGACCCAGGTCTTTGCCCATGCGTGCATAGGACATGTATTTCAGGGAGTGGCAACCAAGACAATAGTTAACATACATCTTGGCTCCATTCTGCAATGAACCCTTGTTGCTCAGGTCAATATCCGCCTTATCCAGGTGTGCACCACCGGAGGCAATGGCCATTACAGGCAAGGCTAACGCTACTAATGCAATGATAATTTTTTTCATTTTGTCACCCTATCCGGTACTGGCTTGGTCCGGTCCATTTTGGTGTAGAACGGCATGAGCAGGAAGAACAGGAAGTAGATTATCGAGAATACCCGAGCAAAGTTGGTCAGTATCGGTGTTGCAGGCTGTGTGCCCAAATAACCCAGCGCCAGGAAGCTAAGAATAAAGACAGTCAAAATACCTTTGTACAGCATTCCTTTGTAGCGTATGGATTTGACCGGGCTACGGTCCAGCCATGGCAACAGGAACAGCACTACAATCGCACCACCCATCGCCATCACGCCACCAAACTTGCTGGGTACAGCACGTAAAATGGCATAGAACGGCGTGAAGTACCATAGTGGCACGATGTGCTCAGGTGTTTTGAGCGGATCAGCCGGAATAAAGTTATCTTTTTCCAGGAACCAGCCATCCATTTCAGGGAGGAAGAATACGACTGCACTGAACAGAATCAGGAATACGATCACACCAACAATATCTTTAACAGAATAATAGGGGTGGAACGGAATACCATCCAGTGGAATGCCGTTGGCGTCCTTGTTTTTCTTGATCTCGATACCATCCGGGTTGTTTGACCCCACTGCATGTAGTGCAACAATGTGCACAAACACCAGTGCAACCAGTATCAGCGGTACCGCGATGACATGAAACGCAAAGAATCGATTCAAGGTCGCGTCGGCAATAACGAAGTCACCGCGTATCCACTCTGACAGTGCTTCGCCAATTCCGGGGATGGCGCTGAACAAAGAGATAATGACCTGCGCGCCCCAGTAGGACATTTGCCCCCAGGGTAGCAGGTAACCCATGAAGGCTTCAGCCATCAGGGCAACGTACAGCAACATGCCAAATATCCAGAGCAGTTCACGTGGTTGACGGTATGAACCGTATAACAGACCACGGAACATATGCAGATAGATCACTATGAAAAATGCCGATGCACCAGTGGAATGCATATAACGCATCAGCCAACCCCAGTTCACATCACGCATGATGTACTCAACCGAGCTAAATGCCTCCGTTGCGCTGGGTTTGTAGTTCATGGTCAGGAAAATGCCGGTCAAAATTTGCATAACCAGCACCAGCATGGCCAGTGAGCCGAAGAAATACCAGAAATTAAAGTTCTTTGGCGCGTAGTACTGAGCCAGATGTTCGTTCCACACCTTGGTCAGTGGGAAACGCGCATCGATCCAATCAACAAAGTTGGATAATACTTTCATGATGCAGCTCCTTCATCTTCGCCAATCATGATAACCGTATCACTCAGGTATCGGTGTGGCGGAATCTTGAGGTTCAATGGTGCAGGTACACCGGCATAGACACGTCCGGCCAGATCAAAGATTGAGCCATGACAGGGGCAGAAGAAACCACCCTTCCAGTCAGGACCCAGGTCACCACCCACCTCTGGCTTAAAGGTTGGTGAGCAACCCAGATGTGTGCAGATACCAATCGCAACCAGCAATTCGTCCTTGATCGAACGATACTTGTTCTGTGCATAAGACGGTTGTTGATCTTCTACTGCAGAATCCGGATCCAGCATAACAGGATCCAGCGTCTCGAGATTTTTCAGCATCTCTTCGGTGCGGCGTACAAACCATACTGGCTGACCACGCCATTTCACACGAATCAGCTGCCCGGCTTCCAGCTTGCTGATATCAGCTTCTACCGGTGCCCCCGCGGCGCGTGCCCGGTCACTGGGTGTCATGTACTGTACAAAAGGGATAGCTACCATAACGGCTCCTGCACCACCAACCACCGATGCTGCAGCCGTCAGAAAACGACGTTTTTTTAAATCTACGTCATGTTGACTCATCAGAACCTCTCCTGAAACTGGATAAGGGAAAAACTGCCTGACCTGCTAACGCGGTATAAGCCACGCCCCAAAACAGATCAAAACAGCTCAAAATAATCGCTGGTCATTGTATCAGAATATCCTTATCTTGTGCACATGTATTTACAAAACCTGATTAAAACCCGGCACTTATCCTGATGCGGGCATTAATGAACCAAATAACCCGTTTATACCGGGTTGTCGATATCGATAAACTCGTGATCCAGTGAGAAATGCTCCGCCAGGTGCTCACCCAGCGCCATGACACCATAGCGCTCACTGGCATGATGCCCTGCAGACAGGTAGCTTATCCCCATCTCACGCGCGATATGCACAGTTTGCTCTGACACTTCACCACTAATAAAGGCATCCAGGCCAAGCAGGGCCGCCGGTTCAATCAGGCTCTGCGCTGCACCGGTACACCAGCCGATGCGTTGCAACGGTCGTTCGTGAGCGTTAATCAATAAGGGTTGTCGTCCCAGTACGGCAGCCAGGTGCTCGGCCAGGTGCTGTGCCGGGCATGCCTGTGGCAGCACCCCGTACCAGCCCAGATCAGGCGCATCTGCCGGCCCGAAGCGACCCTGCGGGGTGAAACCCAGCAGCGCTGCCAGGCGCGCGTTATTACCCAGCTCCGCATGCCCGTCCAGTGGCAGGTGATAGGCCAGCAGATTGATTCCGGCTTGCAGCAGAGTCAACAAGCGCTGGTGCTTCATGCCAATAACGCGCGGATCCTCTCCCTTCCAGAAATAACCATGATGCACCAGCAACATGTCTGCCTGCCTGTCAACGGCGGCATCCAGCAAGGCCTGACATGCTGTCACCCCTGTCACCAGGCGCTGTATCGGTTCACGCCCCTGAACCTGCAACCCGTTCGGGCAATAATCCCGATAAGCCTCTGTATCCAGCAGCTCATCACAATATTGCACCAGGGTATCGCGTTGTATCATGTCGTCACTCTCCCGATAGCACAGATCTTACCTGTCTGGCATACTGGTTGGCATCTATAGACTCAAAGTGCTTGTATCTGCATTATTATGAAACGCCTGTTAGCCACGATAACATTTCTGTTCAAGTTTGCCACACTGGGGCTGGCGTTCGCGTTCATGATTGTTTTCTTCAAGCCTGAGCTGATACCTGAGCGTTCACAGGTCGTCTCCATTCATGAAAGCCGGCCGACCATACTCTCCGGCAGCGCCCAGCCCGATTCCTATGCCAGCGCAGTCGAGGCTGCCATTCCCGCTGTGGTCAACATCTACACCGCAACCATCAAGCAAACACCGGAAAGTGCACGATCATTATTAAACCAGCTTCTCTTTGATGAGCTTGAACCACCACAACGTTCCACCAGGGTCGAAACCAATCTGGGCTCGGGCCTGATCATGAGCGAGCAGGGTTACGTA
>DRJJ01000168.1 GCA_011052255.1 Gammaproteobacteria bacterium
GACATACAGAAAATGCCACCAGACACTGTAGCAGGTAATAAAATGCGAAGGCGCGTGACGCCAGGGTAATAATTTCGAAAGTTGAACTGGTCCATGCCAGCGCCATTGCACTCACACCAATAAATAAATACCCCCAGCGTGCATTGATACGTTGTTGACTTGCTTCTCGCATATTGGCGGCAGCCGCAATCGTATCAGCCACGGCAGCCGAAAACTGTGACAGGCTGGCAGCCACTATCAAGGGTATTGGCAAAAGTACTGAGGCCGTCGCGGCCAACGTGATCAAACTGTTGTCAACATAATTCCCGTTTAACACTGACACGATGGGCAACGCCAGCAATACAAACAGCACATAGATACTGAGTGAAAAATATTGAGACCAGCGAGCGGCACGAATTCGTGTATCTGAGTCGAAATATTTACCCAGGTAACGTGTTGTTTCAAAACCCTGTACAACAATAAGCGTGCCCGCCACGATGGTCGCAATCTCCCATGCACTACGTTCCGGCATTTCAGGTAAAGTGAAGTAGTGCTGCGTCAAAAACTGATTGGCATCATAGACACCAAACATTATGAGCAAGAGGAAAAGAATCAGTATCGTCACATATAGCGCCCATCGCTCAAGATTCTCAAGTGGCTTCAGACCACCAAACAGACCGATGATGGTAATAACAGCAATGACAATGGACGTTAAAATACTTTTATTAAGGTCAGTGTCGAGCTCAAAGCTGACCAGAACAAAGGTAGAAAGAATATGAATATATAAACACACCGAGACCACATAAGCTGCAACCAGCGCCAGGTCTGAAATTCGTTCAACAACAACCGTAAACTGATTCTCGCTTTTCTCCAGCACTGGCTCTGCACAAAGTATATTGTGTCGGACTATGCCACCGACCAGAAAAGCAACCAGAGCTACCACAGCCATAGCGACCCCGGCATATGGGCCAACGGCACTGGCCAGGACAGGTACAACCACAAGAAAACCACTGCCGAATATTGATGCCAGTGGTGTGCTCATGGCGGGAACAATACTTTTGACGGTCGCGACCCTTTCTTTATTGCAGGTTGCCTGGCTGGATTGTGGATTCAATCGTGTAGATCCTGTTATCGAAAACGTTCCGATATTTTCTATTACTCCATTAAAGATAACATAAACCTGAACGTTACTTATTGCATTAACCAATAGCAGGCACAGGGCTAACAATTGCTTCATTTGAACACGAAAGCCGACCACTCTGGCGTAATCTTGCAAAACTCTATATTTGTAGTATTATTACATAATATACTGTATATGGAGTAAAGTTCCATGCTGAACACTGGACATATTCATGAGCAGCAAGACCCCAAACGCATTGCCAGTACTGCTTTGCAGGCTTTTTTCAACCTGTCCGAAAGCTGGAAACTGTCCGTATCTGAACAAAGAACACTTTTAGGCTCCCCACCTGAATCAACCTTCTTTAAATGGAAAGCAGACAAGTCAGCCGGCCGTTTGAATAAAGATGCTTTAGACCGAATCAGCTACCTGCTAGGCATCTATAAAGATCTGAATATCCTGCTACCGTCTGTACGCGCTGCTAATGAGTGGATTCGAAAACCAAATAATGCCCCTCTTTTCAATGGGCAAAGCGCTCTCGAAAGAATGGTAGCCGGCAGCGTGGTTGATCTGGCTGATACTCGACGTTATCTCGATTCACAACGAGGAATGTAGTGCAGACACCCAAAACCGTATTGCTCAACTGGAAGCAACAATACAGAATCATCTCTTCTGAATTTCCACCGATAAATTTTTTTGAACAACTGGTCGACCCGGATCTCATGGATGAGCTTTATTATATTGAGTCCCTCACAAACGAAAGACTGAGACACGAGGCCGGCGATATTGCCATGGTACCGACCGAGGATCGCATCAGCGGACCCGGTTCATCCGCGATAATGGCTGCATTCACTCACATAAGTATCAATCGCCCTAGCCGGTTCAGTAACGGGAGTTATGGCGTCTACTACGCAGCCAAAAGTCTGGCCACTGCGATAGAAGAAACAAAGTTCCACCGCGCAATATTTCTTGCCTACACAAACGAAGAGCCAGGTGAGATTGATATGCGCGTCTACATAGGTGAAGTCCTGAAGCCTATGCATGATATTCGTATAAAAGGATATGAATCACTTCATAACCCTGATGACTGGACACCTGGCCAGGCCTTTGGGCAAAAGATGCATGAATCCAGCTCATGGGGGCTGGTATACAACTCTGTGCGAGATCAGGGAGGTCAGTGCATTGCCGTATTCAGGGCACCAGGAATTTCCATACCCGTACAGGGTGCTCATCTGTCATATGTCTGGAATGGATCTACGATTACCGATGTATTTGAAAAAAATCGTCTGGAATAGACACATATAAGATACGTCATGAAAAATCACACTGGTATTCGAAATGCATATTGACATGCGATTTAATATCATTCCCGCATGCTGGAGGTCGTGGTTATTGCCGGAGAAAACATACTAACAAGAATATAAGTGTTTAACATAGGGGGCAGGTTTACTGTTCGTTAACAACTGAATCTAACTACCAACCTGAAATCCCGGTTTAATATTAGCCAATCGCTTTTGAAGAAAATACATACTGATCCGTTCCTGTTCTAAACGAATATGTTTTCCGATCACGTCGTTTTGCAATTCAACATATAAATTCTGCTCTGCTTGATTCAGGTTTAATAATGTTGCCACACAACGTTTATCTTCTGGTTCAGTTACCCAAAGATTTTGAAATGTTAATAATGTTTTACGATCCATCAAAAAAGACTTTGCCTTGGTAAAGTATGATCGTAATTGTGACAGTATGGAAAACCCATGGGTGTCGATATCGCCCCAGTACAATATCTCCCTATCTCCAAGCCAGTCAACTGTTGCGAGGGAACTGACGCCATAGCCCAAACCAAATATAATGATTGCGCCTTTTACCGGTGGGAAACTCAGGCCATTGGTTTTATTTTCAGTGATGTATATTTGTTTACAGGGTAAGTCAAGCTTCCTGAACTGGCTTATTGGAACACTGATATCTGTCAGTCCAGAATCACCCGCTAACCTGGCATCCAGGATTCTAAAACGAATCAATGGTTCATCATACTTAAGCCCATAACGGCGTTCAAAACCGTGACTGGCAAGACCTTTAACCTCTGAATCAATGGCCTCATCTGGTAATAGCTGATCCAGTAATTCTCGTAAAATACCCTTGTTTTGTTCGACGAACTTGCTATCTACCCCGGCTATGTCTAGCTCACGGGTGTAATAACCCGGTCTGGGGTTATCCTGAAAGTATTTACAAACCATCATCAGTTGTGGCCAAACAGCTTGATGTTCCAGACATTTTAATGGTTTTTTCTCCAGCCATGCCCTTAATGCGGGTTGATCCTGTAAAGTTTGCTCAATCAACTTCTGGAAACATATATATTCACGTTGTTTACCGATAAACTTTAAAAACTCCTCATTAGAGGAAAAATAAATTCGGCTGGGAAAATACTGCTCCCCCAATTGTTGATGATTGCTTTGTTTATATTCAATAGAGTAGCCATAACCAAGATGGTCTTTGCTGGCGTTAACCAGACCCTTCATCCACGCGCGCACTATCGAAAAATCATCGATCGCTTTTCTGGCCGTGACTTTACGGAAAGGAATGTCGAGAGGAAATATCGATTCACCTGTCAAGCTGGCTTGTAAAAAACGCTGGCTATCCCATACCTTCAGGGCCTTTTTTTTGATTTCAGTGGGTGATATCATCTGTTAACGCTGCTGGTATGCCAGTTTCTCCTCTTTGTATTCTTTAACCGTAAGATTGCGAATGACGGAATTTTTTCCCTCCTCGTTATCTATAAAATGGACAGCACGAATATAGTCTTCAATAATATGAATCTTCTGCAAAGGCGTGACAATGAGCAGTTGTAAATTGAGTTTTTTAAATAATTCCAGCCCATAACGCGTGCTTTCATCGGAGCCTCTGCCGAAGGCTTCGTCTATGACGACAAAGCGGAATGAGCGAGACTGGGTGGCGCCCCACTCCAGCCCAAACTGATAGGCCAATGCAGAAGCCAGAATGGTATAAGCCAGCTTTTCTTTTTGCCCACCTGATTTGCCGGAAGAATCAGAATAGAATTCTTTTTCAGTATCATCTTCTTTCCAGCGCTCGCTGGCAGAAAAAACAAACCAGTTACGCACATCAGTCACTTTACGGGTCCATTTGCGATCCTGGTCCACTTGTCCCTCACGGCCGTTAAAGCGATCAATAATTGACTTTACTTGCATGAATTTTGTTTCATTATAGATATCAATATCATCCAGGCTATGTGCCAGGCAGGCTTTCATGTCTTGTTGAAAATCTCGTACCTCTACATCCTGGGTCTTGTCCAGTAACAGTTTAATATAGGTTCCGGAATTATATTCAATCTCCCCTAGCGAGATATTTATGGTGTCAATCTTTTCCCTGATTTCCTGCCTTTCCTTGTCTAACTGGTTCTGGAACAGGGCAATACTGTTAATCGTACCTTCATTAAGCAGTTGCTTGAAACGATCTTCGTGGTGAGGGAGATCCTCGGTTTGCAGGGTAGTTAACATGGCGGAATAATCGTCAACCGCATCCAGACTGGCATCTACTTCATTGGTTTCCGCTTGATATGTATCATTGTAAACCTGCATCTGCCTGATAATACTCCCTGTCAACCCGGTGAGCTTTGATCTGCTGTTATCCAGTTGTGTTTGAATATACGATCGCACCGCTGTTTGGCTTTTTTCCAGATTTTTAAGCGTTAATATTTTGTCCGCTAATGCCAGTTGCTGATATTTTGTTACTTCCGGGAAAAACGCTTCACGTTCGGCCTCGGTTAAAAGCAAGATCAACTGCTCCGCTTCCTCCCTTTCTGCTTGCCTGTCTTTACGTTGCTGTACCAGGCCACCTTGCTTACCACCAAGACTTTCCCTGATTTCTTCCTTATCGTGTAATTCAGTCAAAGTTGCCTGCAACTGACTCCTGAGTGATTGCAATACATCTGAACTTTTTTCTATTTCATTTTTTTCTGCTTCCATCGTCTGAATCTTTTGCGCAATGGCTTGCCAGTGTATCTCCATAAAATGTTTGATTTTCAGTAAATCACGAATGTTGTCACGCCGGGTATTCAAGCCTTGCTGTTTTTTTTCAAGACTGGTGAAGTGACTCTCTGCCTGTGATTTTTGCTGCAGTAACTGTAATAGTTCCGTTTCCAGTGTTTGTATCTTGTTTACGTTACTCCAGCCCAGCACATAATGACGCCGATCATGTACGGAGCGGCGATCATCCTTTTCATGCCGTTGTCCAGCGGATTTAATCTGACCATTTTGAGTTATCGCTCTGGGAAAACGGCGGAAATCTTCTATTGAGTCACAACAGACATAATCAAAACGCCTGCCCAATTCCTGCTCCAGCCAATTGTAAAATTCGCTATCCGACTTGATCCGTAATTTCCGTACCAGGGAACAGGGGCCCTGATCATAATGTTTAGGTGATTCCTGCTTGTCCTGTACTTTGAAATACACCAGTCGCCCCTTAAGATGAGTGCGGTCGACGTAGTGACTGACCGTGGCATAAAGATGTTCCGGTACCAGCAGGCTTAAACCAAAATTATGTAATACCCTTTCGACAGCGCCTTCCCATTCACCCTCTGATTCATCTATTTGCAGTAACTCACCCACAAATGGAAGTTCATTTTCATCCAGCCCCAGTGTTTCAGCCAACTCACGCCGGATGGTCAGATTTCTTAACGGGATATTAGTCTTGCGTGTCTTGAGTGAATCCAGTTCTTCGTTAATCTGCTTGTTCTGGGCATCTATCTCTTTGATGGCGATTCGGGCATCCACAGAATCGTTTTGCAGGGCAGTGATTATTTTTTCAACCTCGCGCAGCAAATTGTCGGCTTGCTGGCGGTTATGGTAAAAGTCATCCTCATGACGGACCTTTTGCAGTGAAATTACTTCAGCATATTCATGGTACTGTTTACAGGTATCCCGTGTCCGATCCCGCTCCTGTTCCAGACGGGCAATATCCTGTTCCAGTTTCTGTAACCGGCCACCACCCTGGTCATCTATACTGGTCTTGAGGTTGCTTTCCTGTTCCCGTAAATAGCTAATTTCATTTTTTAATAACTCCAGACGACTTGCCGTCTTCTGGATGTCCAGTTCCAGCTGGTCAATATGCTGGTCAAGTAATTCCAGCTTGTGCGCCGCGAAGCAGGACACCAAAGCGTCACGACATTTCCGTAATTCTGCTATTTCCGAATCCAGCTTTTTATAACGCTCACCATCTGTTACCAGTGGTTTTAATTTATCAATCTGGTTTTTCGCTTTCAATACTGCTTCATGCGCACGATTCAGGTTATCAAAATTGCACCGAAGTTCGTTGATGCGGCCATCCACCTCATTTTTTGAAAGCATGTGAGTGCGCACAAAATCAGTAAGATTGCCTACTGATTTCATCGATACCGTTTGATAGAACAGGTCCAGTGCCTGCTCATTGTTGATGCCAAACAAGTGTCGAAAACGGTTGCTGTATTCCTTGAAATTATCCAGCACCGTCACATGCTCCATGCGACGCAACTGTTTCTTCAAGTTCAGGATATCGCTGCCAAACCCGCTGAAATGTTCTGTGATACTTAAGGCTGTTTCAGAAATGACAAAATAACGTTCCGGATTGTGTTTTTGATCCTTGAGCCAGAATACCTGTGCCAAAGTAACCCGTTGATCGAAGCCACGATTGTAAAAATGGCCCAATAAGACAGTGTAGCTATTTTCATCCCGCAGCGCGACTGCTTTGGCGGACTGGGTGGTATCGTCTTTCTCGCTTTTATATTCACCGCGAATATAAGAGTACAGCGTCCGCTCCTTGTTTTCGGCACCAGCGGCCTTGTTGTAGGTAATACGGTGATGCGGCACCAGTAGAGTCGTCACTGCATCCACTAGCGTGGATTTGCCCGAACCGATGTCACCCGTCAATAGGGTGTTATGACCATCCGGTTCAATATGCCAGACATCGTGGTTGAAGGTGCCCCAGTTCAATACCTCCAGACGCTGCAGCCGGAAACCGGCTACCGCGTCATCCGCAGCAAGATCAAACTGTTGTGTCTGCATAGGTCTGATATTCCGTTAACTTCTGATCGAACTCTCCAAGCCAGCTGGCATCGACCATGGCACGTATAATACGGCGCACTTCATAACCTTCATCGTCACTTTTCAGGCGACGCAGGAAGCCATACTCTACGAGTTTGTTGATATGACTGTCTATCTGCCCGACTATTTTAGCTTCGTTACTCTTTTCCGGCAGAAACACCTGTAGCATGTCAACGATCTGCTCACGACTCAGGATCAGGCGTGTTTCACCCCCGGCTGTATCCAGTTCCATCAGTTTTTTACGTAACAACACGCATAACAGACTCACTGGGTAACTGAATGACCGCCGCTGGATCAGGCGAGGTAGCGCCGGTCTTTCTTCATCTGTGTTACCGGATTCTGGTTGCTGACGCAAAAAGGCATAACCTTCGGTTTCGTCTACAATCACTTGCAAACCAATGACCGCAAAGTAATCCCGTACAGCCGACTGAAACGTCAACAAATCATTCCATAGATCAGGCTGCCTGTCCTGATAGCATA
>DRJJ01000169.1 GCA_011052255.1 Gammaproteobacteria bacterium
GAGATGCATTAAGCATGCGTGACAACGGCCCCAGTTTTGCTTTTAATCTGGTCAAAATTTTATATCGCCGATAATCATATTGCCCCTTGCTCAGATTACCAGCCTTATATGCTTCATAGTTTTGAACCATCTCGTTTAACAGGGGCGCGTTCGAAGTAAATGTTTGCTTGATCATCGTCATACTCGCCGCACCCGTACCCAGCATGAGCGGGGTTAAGGTAGCGAGCATTTCTTTTTCTTGAGGAGCCGCAAAATCCCATTGGCGTACGAGTGGCTTGTAGTATGGCTCACCCAGGCTAAGTACAGGTGTTGAGTCTGGGTGAGTAGAAGCAGAGCAATACTGCTGCGGGACACTAAGCTGTAATAACTGGTCAGGGTATATACGACTGGGGTTTGTTACACCTGGGTTATCGGCACGGATCTGGCTGATAATAGCATTTCGCTGCAATGTGGTGACCGAGCCATGGTAACTCTGAATAATCCGGCTGAGGCTGTCGCCAGGGCGTACGCGGTACAATATGGTGTCGTAGTTAGCGGGATTTTGGGCGGCCATTTCTTGATAACTCCTTGTTTTGTAAAGCCTGATCCATCTGTGGTCGGGCTTGATTCCTGAATGACTGGTTTCGATATTAACATAGTTAACGCTGGTGTGGTCCATAGCCAGGGTGGTGCACAGCATAATTCAAGCTACGGTCTGATTTGATGCGGTTCGTGCCTCACCGGCATCCTACGGGTACCGCTGCACGAATCATAATGCAGGATTTTTGCTGGTCAGGATAACGCTACGGTGCTGCCGCTGGCATCAACCTCCAGCAACTCGCCTGATTGCATGTCGTAATACCAGCCGTGCAGTTGCAGGGTTTGTTTTTCTACGCGCTCGCGTATCCACGGGAAGGTCAGCAGGTTGCTCAGGGATATCTGGATGGAACTTAGTTCACAGGCGTGAATGCGCTGATCGAAGGTCTCCAGATCGGTTCTGGCCAGGGCTTGCTTGCGGGCCTCCTCGGCGATGCTCATCCAGTCGGCGATAAAGTTATTTTCCTGCCTTTCGCCCTGCCCTTCCAGTAGCGAGCGAATACCACCGCAGCGGGCATGCCCGAGCACGATCACGTGTTCGACCTCAAGGCAGGACACCGCGAACTGCAAAGCCGCACTGGTTCCATGCCAGGTGCCTTTGCCCTCACAGGGCGGGATCAGGTTGGCGACATTGCGAACCACGAACAAATCACCGGGTGTGCTATCGGTGATCACGGCAGGATCAACACGGGAATCGCAACAGGCCACTACCGCGATTTGGGGTGACTGACCTACGTGTGCCAGGTCAGTCAGGCGTTCACGATTTTCTTCGTAATAACCGCTGCGAAAGCGGCGGTACCCTGCAATGAGTTGTTCAATAGCAGACAAATTTCTACTCCTGATTCAAATGGATACGGTCAGTCGTCCCCGTTCATAAAGCCTAACAGGTGCAACAGGCTGGTGAACAGGTTAAAGATAGCCACGAACAGGGTCACCGTTGCCATGATGTAGTTGGTTTCACCGCCGTGAATGATATTGCTGGTTTCGTACAGAATCAAGCCCGCCATTAACAAAACAAACATCGCGGACACGGCCAGCGACAGACCGGGCATCTCAAAGAAGAATGCACCGAGGCCCGCCAGGAATCCGACCAGGATGCCAACCATCAGGAAACCACCGATAAAGCTAAAATCCTTGCGCGTAGTCAATGCATAACCTGACAGGCCCAGGAAAATCGCCCCGGTCGCTGCCATTGCGGTCATCACCAGCTGGCCGCCGTTAGGCAATGCCATATAGGCATTCAGCATCGGACCCAGGGTGTAACCCATAAAGCCGGTCAGCGCGAATACAAAAACAATACCCAGGCCGCTGTTACGGAATTTTGCAGTCGCAAACAGCAGGCCAAAGTATCCACCCAGGGTTAACAACAGGCCTGGATGGGGCAGGTTCAATGCCATTGACACCCCTGCCGTCAGCGCGCTGAACAGCAGAGTCATGGATAAAAGTATATAGGTACTACGGATCACCTTGTTGGTAGCCAGAACCGCTGTTTGCGGTCGGGCCGAGGTGTTCGACATTATTGTATTCATCATTATTGCTCCTGTCTGTTCTTAGTCGGATTCGGGGGACTCAGGCAAGGTCATCGCCTGCAGCCCGGAAGAACGGCCTCTGCTACGGTGTCGCGCAAGCCGGCGTACGGCAGTGCGCCCGGCACGGTCGGCCGCGCGGTCGATGGCGGTGTAGAGGTCTGTTTCGGTATCCTTGATCACCACATCCGGCATGCGCCCGAGCATCAGCTGGATATGACAGCACTTGTCTGCACCACCACGCGGACCATTGATATCGCTGAGCCGCACCAGCACCCGCTGGATATGTTCGGCGCTGGCGCTCAGGGCAAAGCCCAGACGCCGCTTGATGTGGCCACTAAGGGCCCTGGTCATCGGAAAATGTCGTGCCTGAATGTCGATATGCATCATTACCTCCGCTGGCTTCACAGCTGTTAATTTCTGTTAACAATAAGGGTATGCCTGTTTAAAGCTAAGGAAAAGTCGATTATTATTGCTATAATGTTCGTATTATACGAAGTTACTGATAAGCCATGATCAACTATAAACATCTGCACTATTTCTGGGTTGTGGCCAAAACCGGCAGTATTGCGCGCGCCAGCGAACGCCTGCACCTGACGCCACAGACTATCAGCGGGCAGCTCAGTCTGCTGGAAGATCACCTTGGAGAAGCCCTGTTCAACCGTGTCGGGCGCAACCTGGAACTGACCGAAACCGGTCGCCTGGTGCTGAGTTATGCTGATGAGATCTTTTCGCTGGGCGGTGAACTGGAAGAAATGCTGCGTAATCTTCCTGCTGGCCGGCCACTGGTATTCAAAGTGGGCGTGGCGGACGTGGTCCCGAAGTCCATTGCTTATCGGCTGTTAGCCCCGGCCTTGCAGTTACCGGAACCGGTACGCATCGTCTGCCGCGAGGGTTCGATTGATTCCCTGCTGGCTGAACTGGCCGTACACCGGGTCGATCTGGTGATCGCTGACGGCCCTATTCCTGCTGGTGTAAACGTACGTGGCTACAATCATCCACTCGGTGAATGCGGCATCAGCTTTTTTGCAGTCCCTGATCTTGCTCGCAAGCTGGGCAAGGGCTTTCCACAGTGTCTCAACGGTGAGCCCTTGCTACTTCCAGGCGAAATGACCATAGTGCAGGGCAGGCTGCTAAAATGGTTTGATGAGCAACATATCCAGCCACGGATCATAGGCGAGTTCGACGACAGCGCCCTGATGAAGGCCTTTGGTAAAGCCGGCGCAGGGGTGTTCATTGCACCCACGCCCATTGCAGCAGAGGTAGAACAACAATATAACGTGAAATCCATTGGAAAAACGGATGAAGTGCGCGATCAATTCTTCGCCATCTCCGTGGAACGCAAGATCTCCCATCCAGCCGTGGCCTCTATCACAACAATGGCGAGGGAGTGGTTGTTTCGAGATACCCCTTCACCACGTGAACAAAAAGGAAACAGGAAAAAGGCATGAACCAACCAGACCAGACACCAACAGACGCTACCGAAAAAGGCGTTTTTAACTCTCCATGGGAAAAAGCCTTCGACAAAATACTCACCCCGTTTGAAGAGTTTATCCACCGCCAAACCACCTCCGGCATGTTGCTTATAGGTGCAGCCGTACTCGCGTTGATACTGGCAAACGGACCGTTGGCTGAGGCTTATGAACATATTATTGAAACCCTGGTCAGCATCAATTTCGGTAGCTGGAAGCTGGAACTAACCTTACACCACTGGATCAATGACGGTCTGATGGCATTCTTTTTTTTCGTTGTTGGCCTGGAGCTGAAACGTGAATTACTGGTCGGTGAGCTGGCGCAACTACGTCATGCCGCGCTACCGATCGCGGCGGCCATTGGCGGCATGGTGGTGCCTGCCCTGTTCTATTTCGCCGTCAACCCGAGCGGTGATGCCGCCATTGGCTGGGGCATCCCGATGGCCACCGATATCGCCTTTGCGATCGGTGTGTTGGCGTTGCTGGCGAGCCGGGTGCCCAAGGCCCTGATCACCTTTCTGGTGGCGCTCGCTATCGTTGATGACATAGGCGCGGTAACAGTAATCGCGATTTTCTACACCGACAGTATTGCACTGGTTCCGCTAGCTGCGGCTGGCGCTTTATTCGCCCTGCTGATGGCATTTAACCTGAGCGGCATCCGCAAGACCCTGCCCTATTTTATCATCGCGGTTTTTCTGTGGTACGCGTTAAAGCAATCCGGTGTACATGCCACCCTGGCCGGCATTCTGGGTGCCTTGTCGATACCGGCTACCCCCAAATACGACCCGGAGCGTTTCCGTCAGCACGTCAAAGAGCTGATGCGGCGCTTTAAAACCAATCATCTTCCCGGCAAAAGCATCATGACAAACGATAAGTTACGCGCCGTGGTACAGACTCTGAAAAACGGAGTCCAGGGTGTAGAAGCACCGCTGCAACGACTGGAGCATGTCTGGCACATGCCGGTGGCCTACCTGGTGATCCCGGTCTTCGCACTGGCGAATGCCGGTATCCCACTGGATATCGCTTCAATGGGAGAGACCTTGTCCCATCCGGTAACCGTGGGTGTATCGCTGGGTCTGGTACTGGGTAAATTCATTGGTATCACCGGAATCAGCTGGCTGATGCTGAAACTGGACTTAGCGGTGTTGCCAAAGGATACCCGTTTTACCCAGATTGCCGGTGTGTCACTGCTGGCTGGCATCGGATTCACCATGTCCATCTTTGTTGCCGAGCTCGGTTTCAGTGGCAATGCAGAATTACTGCTAATGGCCAAGACCGGCATACTTGCCGCTTCGCTACTGGCGGGTATATCGGGTTTCATCTGGCTCTATCTGGTTAGTAAACCGGTTCAGGTCGTAGCAGCGGCTGAAGACTAGCCGGAGCTCATTGTTATCCACGAGTTACATCAACACCAGGTCGTCCCGGTGTATCAGCACCGACTCGTCAAGATAGCCCAGAATAGTTTCAATCTGGTCACTGCTCTGCCCCTTGATCAACCGGGTTTCGGCAGACGAGTAATTGGTCAGCCCACGTGCAATCTCCTTGCCCTGTTTATTCAGGCAGGCGACCAGTTCACCGCGAGAAAAATCACCCTCTACTACGGTAACACCAATCGGCAACAGGCTTTTACCGCGCTGACACAAAACATTCACCGCGCCCTCATCCAGCACCAGTTTACCCTTGACCATGAGCTGAGACGCCAGCCATTGTTTGCGCGCCGACATTGGCTGTTCGTTTGGGTAGATCAAGCTACCGAGTTCTTCGCCCACCTGCAGGCGAACCAATACCTGTTCAACTCTGCCGGAAGCGATCAATGTGATAGTACCGGAACGTGCTGCTCGTGTAGCAGCCTGAACCTTGGTGGACATACCACCACGCCCGAATTCACCCGGGCTATCACCAGCAACCTGTTGCAACGACACATCCCCGGCCAGCCCTTCTCTAATCAATTTTGCATCGGCGTTAGCGCGTGGATCAGCATCGTACAGGCCGTCCTGATCAGTCAGAATTACCAGCAGGTCAGCCTCAATCAGGTTTGCGACCAGTGCTGCCAGCGTATCGTTGTCTCCAAAGCGGATTTCATCCGTGGCAACCGTGTCGTTCTCATTCACCACCGGCACTACAGACAGATCCAGCAGGGTACGCAGGGTCGAACGTGCATTCAGGTAACGCTTGCGGTCAGACAGGTCATCATGCGTAAGCAACACCTGAGCGGTATGCATGTCATGTTTCTGGAACTGACTTTCATAGGTCTGCACCAGACCCATTTGTCCAACCGCCGCTGCAGCCTGTAACTCATGAATCGCATGCGGCCTCTTGTCCCAGCCCAGACGTACCAGACCCTCTGCAACCGCACCGGATGATACCAGTACGATCTGCACCCCTTCTTTTTTAAGCTGTGCCATTTGATCCGTCCACGCAGCGATCGCAGCAAGATCCAGACCCTTGCCATCATTAGTCAACAAGGAACTGCCAATCTTGACCACCCAGCGGCGCATGGCCGGTATTTTTTCTCTATGGCTCATCGTCTGCCTGCTTGTCGTCTGCCTCGGCGAGTTCAGCTTCACGTTCCTGCTCTATTTTTTCCATAATCGCGAACATCAGTTCACGCGTACCCTGCTGGCTAATGGCCGATATCTCAAACACCGGCCCATCCCAGCCCAGCCCTTTGATAATTTCACTGCACACCTGTTTGCGTTGATCTTCTGATAACAGGTCGGTCTTGTTCAATACCAGCCAGCGCGGTCGTTCTGAAAGCTCGCTGCTGTATTTTCCAAGCTCGGCCACTATCTTGCGTGCACTGGCCACAGGGTCTTCCGACCCCTCAGGTGGCAACAC
>DRJJ01000170.1 GCA_011052255.1 Gammaproteobacteria bacterium
AGCGCGGCTGGCTCAGTATCTACCACGGGGTATTCGAGACCATGGACGGCGCAGTCTACCGCCTCGGCGTGACGCTGCACGACCTCGCCAACCCGGTGAAAATTCTCGGCGTCTCGGATGAATGGGTGCTGGCCCCGGAGGATCCCTGGGAGATCACGGGCTATGTACACAACGTCGTTTTTACCTGTGGTGCGGTCGCGGATGACGACGGCGGCGGCGTAAAGATTTACTGGGGTGGCGCAGACACCGTGATGTGCGCCGGGACCGCGCGTCTGGACGATTTAGTAGACCTGTGTCTTAGCAACAGCCGGCCACCCATCTGATTATGAAAGCGGCTGTCACTCACGCCGAACGGAAACGTCCGGTATTAGTAGGCCACTTCAGCGTTTATCAGCATTCGAGTCATTTATTGTGATTGCCCGGGTAATATTCGCAGGCAACAGTCGATCGATACCCAGCAGAATAGTATCCTGTCACAGAAGGCGGGCAACTTTCAGTGGCGATTAACAAAAAATATTGGACATGGTATTTTTCATGGTATTGACAATTATGACCACAGCAAAACCCGCGCCAGCACTCAACTTTCTCAGCTTGTTTACAATCGAGTGGGAGTGAGGGGGCCGCAGGCAGGGTACCGGGCGGAGCACGGCGTAGCGATTAAGTCCACTCAACATTTCAATAGACCTCATATCCCAATAACATTTTTAACCAGTTCACTTATTTCGGGGTCAATCAATTTCAACCCGGAATTTAGTTGAACCTGAAATTTTCCTCCCATTTTTCCAGCAGCTTCATAAGCCAGAATAAGGTCACCAGGTCTACCGTCTACAAGGACTGAAAATAATTGCTCGGCTTGTGTCAGATCTCGCTTTATCTTTTCGTTGTCACTACTTCTGCGCCGCTGACTGACGACCAGCTTATGAAAAGCAAACCGACCTGGAGCAGGCACATTAATTAAAATACCATGCTTATACAGTAATACAGCAGGCTGAATATCGTCTAATAAATAATCGATAAACCGGATTGGTTCGGCAAAGGCTCCAAGCCACGCAATTTCAACCGGCCTTGCAGTCTCCCTGCCCCGCATAGGCGTCAGCAGTTCTACTGATAATTCCTCGCCACGAATTTTAAATTTTGTTGAAGGTGACTTCCTGTTGAGCGCAGGAACTTCGATAAAACCCATACCGCTTTTCAATAGTATTTCCACCAACTGGATTGGCTTTCTCTTTTTTGGAATTACAATGGGAAACCGATGATCACTCGCAAGATCGATATCGCGAGTTTGTAACTCACTATGCCAGCCTATACCCAGCATGTTGGCATAGGCTCGAAATGCGAGTGTCCCCACAACAACACCCCCGGCGAGAAATACACCGGAACGTTCGAGCAACGCTAAGACCTTCCCCTCATTCGCTGGTATTCCGGTTGCGCCACCGGCAAGCAACATAGCGACTAACCGGGCACGAACGCTCCGGTCATCCTCGCTGGACTCCCACAGGGCTTTCTCGTCTTCTATCGTATCCAGTAATTCGGTGGATTCTTCTCCCAGATAATGCTCGGTACGGCGTTTTCCGAGGCTGATATAAAGGTACCAATATCGCTTTCCTCCAATCGTCTTGGATTTGAAGGACAGGTTGGCTCCGTCCGGGGCAGGATGGATACACTGCTGCATAAGCTCGCTGTATTGCAGCGCAACATTATCCGGTAATTTCCGCATTTCACCCATAAATAAACCCCTAATTTATACCGCAAGTATTACATATTTGCGGTATAAATGTAAGTATCTGTAATAACGCGTAATTACATAGTGTATGGTGCTATACCTGGCTGATAAATCGTTGCAGGACAGAACAAATTATACCGCATATTTATATACTTGCGGTATAGTCTCTTGGGTTCTACAATTCAGTCCGACCGCATTCACGTCTTGACCGGCAGACACCGGATCAGCCCTGGTTTAACGTGGTGCACTTCTAGTTTGAATCTGGGCTATGGTGTCGAGGCGCTTTTGGCCCTGGGCAAGTAAGCGGACGCCGTCCAGTTTGCCGAGGCCTCGCGGGGATTGAATCAGCCGGATTCCGTGATCGATCAGACCTGTGAAGAGATTCTGATCTCGTCCGGCCTGCATGAAGAGGCCTATCAGCGCTATGGATTGGGCGCGACAGTGGGCAATTCCTATATCGCCCGGTTTCGTGCGGTCGCGAAGCGCTACCCCGAGAAAGACAAGTCACAGATCCTGACCGACCTGATTGCCACGACGCCGGGAGAAGAGGGTAGGTGGTTTGCTGCGGCCAAGGACCTCCAGCGCTATGATCTGGCGCTGGATCTCGCCAACCGGAGTCCCTGCGATCCGAAAACACTGACCAGAGCAGCAAGGGACTACCTCGACACCGAGCCCGCATTTGCCCTGGGTTCCGCCCTGGCCGCGCTTCGCTGGTTGAGCGAGGGATGGGGTTACGAGGTGAGCAGCGCCGATGTGGTAGAGGCGTATGAGCGGGCGATGGATGTGGCATCGAGAATGAACAGGGTGGGTAAGGTAGCCGCTCAGATTCTGCAGATCGTTCAGCGAAACGAAAGTGCGTCAACGTTATTCGTTCGACAGTCCCTACAAGCGAGGATGTAGGTATTGGAGAGTGCCGAAAGACGCCATTTCCCCCTGAAATATACCGGTTTAATCGGGTATTGCAAAAGGTAACATATATGCTACTATACGGGTCATATGACAGAGGTTAGAGAGTACCTCGATACACAGGGAAACAGCCCTTATGCCAAATGGTTCGACCGCCTGAATGTAGCCGCTGCAGTCAAGGTGGCCGCAGCAGTCCATCGGATGGAGCAAGGTAACTTCTCTAATGTGAAAGGTGTTGGTGCCGGCGTCTATGAGTACCGGATTGATGTCGGTCCTGGCTATCGGATTTACTTTGGCAAGGACGGGGACCGGCTGGTGATATTGCTCGCGGGTGGTACCAAGAAGCGTCAGGATGCGGATATTTCCGCCGCAAAAGTGCACTGGCGCGACTATAAGCGCCGGAAACGGCAAGAGGTGCAATGTGGCTCTGACGAAAGATTTCAAGGATACCATTCTGGCGCGTGCCCAACGGGATTCGGCATTTCGCAAGGCCTTGCTGCAAGAGGGGGTTGAATGCCTGCTCGCCGGTGACATCGATACCGGCAAGGCGGTGCTGCGTGACTATATCAACGCGACGATCGGGTTCGAGGAATTGTCCCGGGTTTTCGAAAAGTCGAGCAAGAGTCTCATGCGCATGTTCGGGCCAAAAGGGAACCCCCAGGCGAGCAATTTGTTTGCAGTGATCGGTTATCTGCAGGAGCAGGAGGGCATACATCTGGAAGTCAAAGCCCGGAAGGTGGCATAGGGTGTTGTTGTGTAGCAGCTTTCTGTTGGCACATCAGTGACGATTAGCAACAAATTTTGAACATGGTATTTTTCATGGTATTGACACTTATGGCCCCCTCAAAACCCGCGTCACTACTGGCTTTTTCCGGCTTGTTTGCAATCGAGTGGGAGTAGGGCTGGTCGGTTACGAGCAAAGGCCACGGCCAGCTACACCATGCGCAATGCAGTATCCCAGGGACGCGAATCATGCCTGTCACGCTGCGGCAAGGCATTTATTCACCCTATACCCAGTATTGTTATGAATTTCCCAAATTGTGCTACAGTTGACTGGTCTGGAAATTAATTCGCGTCAAAAATATAATTCGTCAAGGAGGAGTAAAGAACCATGCGAAGCCTTAACCGACTGTTCCTTTTTATAGCCATTCCCCTGATTTCCCTGTTACTTTTCTCCTGTGGAGGAGGCGGTGGCAGCAGTACGACTACGGGTGCCGTCTCAGCGGCCGGAACGGGTACCGTGACCCTGCTCGTTACCGATGCCCCCAGTGAGGATTTCAATGCCATTAACCTGACCATTACTCAGGCGGAACTGGTTTCCGACCGGGGCAGCGTGGTTCTGTTCAGCGGCCTCAAGACCTTTGACTTGCTGCAGCTGGCGACTGTCACGGAAATCTTTTCCGTAACCGATGTTCCGGCGGGCAGCTACGACAAGATCCGCTTGACGTTGACCGATATCGAGCTGGTGATGAAGGATGGCAGCCCGTCGGTGCATCCCGCGTTGCCCGGTAACGGCAAGCTCGACCTCAATCCGCGTGGCAGTTTTTACGTCGTCGCCGGAGAAAGCCTGCTGCTGCAGCTGGACATGGATGCCGAGAAATCCATCAAGGTAACCGGAACCGGTAGTGCCAGGAAATACCAGTTCCGCCCCGTGGTGTTTGTAAAGATCGTTAACAGCAGCACCGACACCAAGCTGGTGCGCCTGCAAGGTGAGGCCTATAGCCTGGATTACACGGCCGGCCGTTTCGACCTGTGCTACATCGACGCCCAGGGCTACTCGCTGGACGATGATTCCGAGGACGGCAATCCTTACTGCGTGAAGGTCGATGCCGCCACCGCGCCGGCCTCGTTCTTCGATGCCAGTGGCAATCCCGCTGATATCACCGTGATCAGCAAGGGAGACATTGTGACGGCCGTGGGTCGTTTCGCCATGCGCAAGCCCGGTGAAAGACCCAGCAGCAAGAGTGATGGCCAGGACGGCCGCAGTGAAGATCGCGGCAGTATCGATGACAACAGCCAGGACAGTGGTTCGTCTGATGATAATTCTTCCGATGACGGCGATCGCCGCAAGTTGGTGCTGGTGGCGGAAGTCATCTGGCCGGGGGATTTCGAGCAGGTCAAGGGTACCGCTCGCGGTCCGGCTGTGGTCGACCCGAGCGGCGACTGGTTCAAGTTCCTGGCGCAGCCAGACCAGACCGGCCTGGATGGCAACCCGATTGATTCGGAGGTTGCATTCAAGGTCCTGCTCCAGAACGGCACCAAACTGTTCTCACGCAAGGGTGAGCCGCTGACATACGATGATATCCAGGACGGGGTGCCGACCCGCGTGGACGGCATATTTGATCCCAAGTTCGGTGATCTGAAGTCCGCACTGGTCATTCTCGATATCGACGCCCTGCTGACCCAGCTGACTGGCACCATCTCCTCGGTGGAAACCGACTACTCGGGTATGACACTGATTGATTTCGTGGTGGGTGACCGCTGCGTGGTCTTTAGCTCCGGTATGCGGGTATTCGAGACCTATCTAGACGACGACGGTAATATCAGCTTCGAGCAGCGGCAGGTGTACGACCTTGCCGCCGACCTGACGGCTGATGTCTTCGGTAACGAGAATGAAATCACCGGTTGTCTGGAAGCGGAAACCATCATCTATGAAGCGCAGGTGGTGACGCCCTAACCCAAAACCTGTCAGCACGGGTAAACCGTTCGGCACAATGCCCGGTCACCGCTCCTGGTGCCCGGGCATTGTGCTATATTGGTTTCGCAAAATGAACAACAACAATAACAATACAACTGTAATAGCAGGTGGTATGTCCGGCGCCCGTATCGACATTGATGGGCAGCGTCTGCCTCTGCGTATTTTCCTTTTCAGCCTGGTTGTGGAGATCCTGCTCGTGTTACTGGATGCGGTGATCAACTACGCCGAGTACAGTCAATACGGGCAGATCCAGCGCCTGTTCAATATTACCCGCGAGGACGGTCTTGCCACCTGGTTCATGGTGACCCAGACCTTTATCGCCGGTCTGGTGCTGTGGCTGATATTTCTGGTGCAGCGCAGCTATGGCGCCGGCCGCGCATGTACCGCGGGCTGGGGTTTCCTGGCCGGTTTTTTTACCTATATGGCAGCGGACGACGCCGCAAAAATCCACGAACGTCTGGGATCGATGTTGTCAGTGGCGACGGAAGCGGGCGGTGCTATGGCGCAGGATGATCTGCTGGGCCGTATCCAGGCACTGTTCCCCAGCTATGATTGGCACCTGGCGGCGTTGCCGTTGCTGGCGGCTGCGGGCCTGTTCATGCTATTTTTCCTGTGGCGCGAGCTCCATAAGCGCAGCGATCGCCTGCTGATGCTGGCGGCAACGGGCTTTATGGCCCTGGCGGTAGGGCTCGATTTTATCGAGGGGCTTGATGACGGTCATGCCTGGAATGTACAGGTATGGATCCGCGAGACCTACGACCTGAGCAGGTATACCGTGCGGCACTTTGCCAAGTCACTGGAGGAGTTCCTGGAGATGCTGGCCATCTCATTGCTGTTGATGCTGTTTGTGCGTCACCTGATCGCACTGACCGGGCAGCGTTTGACGCTGGATTTTTCTGCAGCAAAGTTAACGGGACAGAAGTGAAAGACGATAGTTACTGGATGAAGCATGCATTGTCACTGGCTGTACAGGCGTCTGAATCGGGCGAGGTGCCTGTTGGTGCAGTACTGGTAAGTGATAATCAGATCATTGCTGAAGGCTGGAACCAGCCCATTGGTCTACATGATCCAACAGCACATGCCGAGGTCGTCACCCTGCGCAAGGCGGGCCAGGCTCTGGCCAATTATCGCTTACCCGGTACCACCCTGTATGTCACACTGGAACCCTGCGCGATGTGTGCCAGTGCGATGATCCATGCCCGCATCGAACGCCTTGTGTATGGCGCAAAAGATCCGCGTGCGGGTGTCGCTGAAAGCGTGACGAACCTGTATGCAGAACCCTGGCATAACCATTTTGTTGCAGTTGAGGGTGGGGTGCTCGCAGAACCATGTGGACAGATACTGAAAGATTTTTTTAAACAGAGACGTTGATTCGGATCATTCGGTAACAGGAAACGTTAAAAAAGTATTTTTTGTCCCCTAACCCTCTCCCTGGGGGAGAGGGGATATTTATGACGCGCTGTAAAGTGCATAATAGAGATAACCTGATGCAGAAAAACAAACCCGGTAAAATCACTTTGTGGCTAATCAGCCTGATCGCAATACTGGTAAGTGCCTGTGACACAACTGGCAACAAAAACCAGGTCGCGGCGGACATTAAGCCCGCAGCTAAACAGTTACCAGCCAAACAGCCCCCCTATGCGCCGGTCGATGTGGATATGGAGCTAAAGCAGGTATCAGAACATGTGTACTATGTTCGGGGAAAGGCCGGTATTGCTACGGATAATGCCGGTTTTATTTCAAATGCTATCGCCATTATCACCGATGACGGAGTAGTACTGTTTGATGCACTGGGTACCCCCAGCCTGGCATACCTGTTTTACCAGAAGCTACGTGAGGTGACGGACCAGCCCATACGCAAACTGATTCTAAGTCACTATCATGCAGATCATATCTACGGCATACAGGTTTTCAAAGACATGGGCGCCGAGATAGTAGCGCCAGCCGGAACAGAGGTATACCTGGGGTCAGACGCTGCAGCGGGAAGACTGGAAGAACGGCGTTTTTCACTTGAGCCATGGGTGAATGAACAAACCCGATTGGTGTCGCCCGATCGTTATATAAGCGAAACAACAAAGTTTGAAATAGGTGGTGTCCGGTTTACACTGAATTACCTGGGTGCTGCCCACTCAGATGGCGACATGACTTTGTATGTTGAGCCGGATCGGGTGCTTTTGTCTGGCGATATTATTTTTGAAGGACGTGTACCCTATCTGGGTGATGCGAATACACGTCAATGGCTGGCTACACTGGAAGCGATGGAGACCAGCAGTCTGGCCGCGCTGATTCCCGGTCACGGCCCCGCTGCCGATAACCCGAACCGGGCGCTAAAGGCTACCAGTCATTACCTGGCTTTTGTTCGTGGCAAAATGTACGATGCAGTCGAGAACATGGATGACTTTAATGAAGTGTATGACAATATAGACTGGTCTGAGTTTGAACAGCTACCGGCATTCGAGGCGGCTAATCGGCGCAATGCCTATCAGGTGTATCTTTCAATAGAGGATGAATTTCTTAAACAGGAGTGAAGCAGGTGTTGTCATTCCCGTCTATAATATAGGCGAATCAATCACCGGCACCTTGATGGCCGGTGTATTTTTAAAAGAACGGTCTTTCTCATCTGCCCAGATCAGCAGATCATAGTAACTCCTGATGTTTTCAACATACATAACAGGCTCACGCCCGCGCGCGTATCCGTATTTTGTTTTCTTGTACCATTTTTTCTGGCTCAGGCGCGGTAATATTTTTTTAATCTCTATCCATTTGTCAGCATCTTTACCTTCTTTCTGGGCGAGAATACGCGCATCCTCAAGATGCCCGTAACCTACATTGTACGCAGCCAGTGTCATCCAGGTTCGGTCAGGTTCTGGAATGCGAACAGATATTTTTTTGCGTATCATATTGAAATAACGGGCGCCACCCATGATGCTTTGTTGTGCATCAATCCGGTTGCTGACCTTTAATAACTTAGCTGTGTCCTGTGTCAACATCATCATGCCACGCACCCCGGTGGGTGATCTCGCATTGGGTTTCCAGTGCGATTCCTGGTAACCGATGGCGGCCAGCAGACGCCAGTCCAGGCCGTGGCGTTGTGCGGCTTCCTCAAACATGGCCTGGTATTTTGGCAGGCGTTTGCTGGTATGGCGCAAATACAGTCGTGTGCCAACAAAGCCAAGCCTGTCAGCATGGCTATAGAATCGCTCAAGTACCTGATCCAGAATGCCACTGTCGGTTATTTGTTTTATAAAGGCGTTAGCCGCTTTGACCAGGCTGTCATCAGTCGTGTACTGAAAGGCCCATGCCAGTTGTTGTGGTTCTGAAATATCAAAAGCGACTCGTAATTTTGGATAATATTGCTGGTTCAGGGTCAACTCATTTGAGTCGGCAATCGTGTAGTCAATGAGTTGTTCCAGCACCAGATTCAGAATTTCCTCACTGTCCAGTTTTCGCGATTCCTGCCACTTGAGGTCAGGGTGAACTCTTTTAAGGTTTTTCAGGGTTTCGACATGGCTACTGCCGGCAATCACTTCTATCTGACCATTGATGATGTCTTCTACAGATTGCGGACGATTGTCACCCATACGATAAACCAGCTGCTGGGTGATTGTCTGGTAGCCTGATGCAAAGCGCACCAGTTTACTACGGGCATCGGTTACAGTAAGACCGGCAGCAGCCATATGCGCTTCGCCACGCACCAGCATCGGTATAATGTTATCAAAATGTTCAGGTACAATGATGCGCAGGCGCACACCCAACGAGTCAGCGAACTTTTTGATCAGTTCGTACTCAACCCCGCGTGGTCCCTGGGGCCCCTGGTAGTAGGTTGTAGGACTGTTACGTGTCAGGATGACCAGTACGCCATCTTTCTGAACTTTTTCCAGCAGGGTACGAGGTTTACTGGTGCATCCCGTCAGGAGCAGGGCAACAAGTACAGCTGTTATCAATCTTTGCAGCATAAAGACCATATGAAATGTGTATAATAAGGAGTATAACGGAAACCTGTCCGCTTGTTCAGAGTTTACCTGGCCATGAATGAAATTGAAGGTGTTATCAAATTTCAGCTCGAATTCAGTCTGGCGCGGTCAGGGATAATAAAGTGGTGGCACAGGAGCCAGCCAGGCCTTCATCAGAGGCAATGTCGGACAGCATGATTTACGAAGAGGCAGGTATTTCCTAACTCTCGGCTAGCGCGACACGTTCTTCCTCATGATCGGCAAATTCCAGCGCTATTTTTCTGAATGTTTCCTTTAATTCAATAAAGGCATCTACCATGTCTGGATCAAAATGACTACCACGCCCCTGTGTAATAAATTCAACAGCCTTTTTGTGAGTAAAAGGAGCCTTGTAAACACGTTTGCTGATCAGCGCATCATAAACATCTGCGATGGCCATAAGACGACCGCATATCGGGATCGCTTCCCCCTTGATACCTGAAGGATATCCGGAGCCATCCCATTTTTCATGATGCGTTTCGGCAATCTCGCGCGCAAAATGAAGGAATGAATTATCGCCCAGTCGTTGTTCTGCTGATGCGATGGCTGCACCGCCAAAATCAACATGTTTTTTCATATCGATGAATTCGTCATCTGTAAGCTTGCCTGGTTTTAATAGTATGTTGTCTTTTACCCCGACCTTGCCAATATCATGTAAAGGGGCAGACTGATACAGCAGTTTGATCGTTGTGTCATCCAGGTAGTCGCTGAATTTTGGGTTGTGGCGCAGGTGTTCGGCCAGTAACCTGACATAGTTCTGAGTACGCCTGATATGACCACCGGTTTCAGGGTCACGATATTCGGCCAGTGTTCCCATCGCTTCTATAGTAACTTCCTGTGTTAACTCGAGTTCCTGTGTGCGTAGTCTGACCAGGTCTTCAAGCTCATCCCTGTGTTTTTTGAGTTCTATATGGTTGATCACACGGGCCTTGACCAGGGATGGGCTGAAAGGTTTGGTTATATAATCAACGGCACCGAGGTTGAGGCCACGTGCTTCATCCACCTCGTCGGTCATGGCAGTAATAAAGATAACCGGTATATCCTGCGTGGCGGGATCATTCTTCAGGCGTTCGCACACCTCGTAGCCATCCATTTCGGGCATCATGATATCCAGTAAAATAATGTCAGGTGGATGGTCAGAAAAAGCGATATGCAGTGCTTTTTTTCCACTGGTCGCAGCCTTGACCTTGAAGTCCGGGCGTAATGTATTGCTTAGAATATCGATATTCGTGGGTGTGTCATCAACGACGAGTATGACTGGCTGACCATTGTTTAGCATGAACTGATGAGGGGGACTTCAGTTCTTGCCGTGAATAATAAGATCTTCGAGCTGATCTCGTTGTTGCTTGAGCTTGATATGGTTTTTGACCCGGGCCTTGATCAGTGCCGGGCTGAATGGCTTGGTGATATAATCCACTGCGCCCAGACCCAGCCCCAGTTCTTCATCTACTGTCTCAGACATGGCGGTAATAAATATGACCGGTATGTTCTGTGTGGCCGGGTCACTTTTCAGTCGTTCACATACCTCGTAACCGTCCATTTCAGGCATCATGATATCAAGCAGAATAATATCTGGCTGGTTGTCGGAAAAGGCTATTTGTAGCGCTTTTTTCCCATTGGTAGCTGCTTTGACGATGTAATCCGAACGTAAAGAACTGCTTAGCACGTCGATATTGG
>DRJJ01000171.1 GCA_011052255.1 Gammaproteobacteria bacterium
GAAATCGATGCAGGCACAGGATAAATAATCATGCTTGAGCAGATGGACTTCTGGCACTGGTTTATCATGTCCCTGGTGCTGATCGTGCTGGAGATGTTTTTGCCTGGTGCGAGTTTTCTGTGGATAGGCATTGCCGCCGCGCTAACCGGTGGCCTGTTATGGCTAATGCCCAACCTGGAATGGACTACCCAGGTGCTGGTATTTGCAGTGCTATCGGTGCTGAGTGTGCTCGCATGGCGTTCGTGGGCCAAAAAGCACCCGGTTCATACCGATCAACCCGCATTGAATCGTCGTGGTGAACATTACCTGAACCGTGTTTTCACACTGGATGAGGCCATTGTCAACGGCGTTGGTAAAATCCGTGTTGATGACTCAACCTGGAAGGTCGAAGGCCTTGACTGTGCGGCTGGCTCAAAAGTGAAGGTAGTGGGTGTCGATGGCGTGATTTTGAGGGTTGAATCAGCTTAGGCAGGGAGGCCCCGGGTATTTCGGTATCGAAACGTATCCATGCTACACTACGCGACCTGTTATAAATCAGCAAGATAGTGTATCAGTCATGTCAAAAATACTCGAAAAAGCCCTTTCTGAACGAATTTTAATCCTTGATGGTGCGATGGGCACCATGATTCAGGGTTACAAGCTGGATGAAGCCGGCTACCGTGGCGAACGTTTCGCTGACTGGGAAAGCGACCTGAAGGGCAACAATGACCTGCTGGTTCTGACTCAACCGGATATTATCAGCGCTATCCACACCGCCTATCTGGATGCCGGCGCCGACATACTCGAAACCAATACCTTCAATGCCAATACCATCTCGATGGCCGATTACCACATGGAGGCTCTGGCCTACGAGATCAATGTGGTCGCGGCGCAGCTGGCACGTGCGGCGGCCGACAAGGCCACTGCAAAAACGCCGGACAAGCCGCGTTTTGTGGCGGGTGTACTGGGCCCTACTAACCGTACCGCTAGTCTGTCACCGGATGTTAACAACCCGGGTTTCCGCAACATCAGTTTTGATGATCTTCGTATTGCCTATGACGAGGCGCTGCGTGGTTTGGTCGAAGGCGGTATCGACATCATTCTGGTCGAAACCATATTTGATACACTCAATGCCAAGGCGGCACTGTTCGCCATAGACGAATACTTTGAAAGCAGCGGCACACGTTTGCCGGTGATGATTTCCGGAACCATAACCGATGCGTCGGGTCGTACCCTGTCCGGACAGACCGCCGAGGCCTTCTGGAATTCCCTGCGCCATATCAACCCGATCAGTTTTGGATTTAACTGCGCACTGGGTGCAAAAGAGCTGCGCCAGTATGTCGAAGAAATCTCCGGGCTTGCTAACTGTCATATCAACACCCATCCCAATGCAGGCCTGCCAAACGAGTTCGGTGAATACGACGAAACACCAGAGGACATGGCGGCTGAAATCGAAGAGTGGGCACAAAGTGGTTTCCTGAATATCATCGGCGGTTGCTGTGGCACTTCACCCGCGCACATCAAGGCTATTGCAGAGGCGGTTTCCAAATACCCGCCGCGTAAAGTGGCGCAGCCAGCGATTGAGTGTCGGCTGAGTGGGCTGGAGCCGTTCAATATTGGTAAGGACTCTTTGTTTACCAACGTCGGTGAACGTACCAACGTAACCGGCTCGGCAAAATTCAAACGGCTGATCCTGGAAGAACAGTATGATGAAGCCCTGACCGTCGCACGCGACCAGGTTGAAAATGGCGCACAGATCATCGATATTAATATGGATGAAGGCATGCTTGAAGGTGAGCAGGCCATGGTTAAATTCCTGTACCTGATTGCTTCCGAGCCTGATATTTCACGTGTACCGATTATGATCGATTCATCCAAGTGGCCGATCATCGAAGCGGGACTTAAATGCGTTCAGGGCAAGGGTGTGGTCAACTCGATCAGCCTCAAGGAAGGTGAAGAAAACTTTATCAAGCAGGCCACCCTGTGCCGTCGTTACGGTGCCGCCATTATCGTGATGGCGTTTGATGAAACCGGGCAGGCTGATACCCGCGAACGCAAGATTGAGATATGTACGCGTGCCTATAAAATTCTGACCGAGCAGGTTAATTTCCCGCCGGAAGATATTATCTTTGACCCGAACATTTTTGCAGTTGCCACAGGGATCGAAGAGCACAATAACTATGGCGTGGATTTCATCGAAGCAACACGAGAAATCAAACAGACCCTGCCGCATGCTTTAATATCCGGTGGGGTATCCAACGTTTCGTTCTCATTCCGTGGTAATAATCCGGTACGCGAAGCAATCCATGCCGTGTTTTTATATCATGCGATCAAGGCCGGTATGGACATGGGCATTGTTAATGCCGGGCAACTGGCAGTTTACGATGATCTACCGGAAGAACTGCGTGAACGTGTAGAAGATGTAGTATTGAACCGGCGTGACGATTCAACCGAGCGCCTGCTTGATATCGCAGAACAATTTCGCGGTGACGGCAGTACCGCCAAAAAGAAAGAAGATCTGGAATGGCGACAATTACCGGTCAGCAAACGTATTGAACATGCGCTGGTCAAGGGCATCGACAGTTTTATTGAAGAAGATACTGAACAGGCACGCCTGGCAATGGATCGGCCAATACAGGTTATCGAAGGGCCGTTGATGGACGGCATGAACGTGGTGGGTGATCTGTTTGGCGAAGGCAAAATGTTTTTACCACAGGTAGTTAAATCTGCGCGCGTGATGAAAAAGGCAGTAGCCTATCTGTTTCCGTATATCGAGGCAGAGAAAGATGGTAAAGCCAGGAGTAATGGCAGGATACTGATGGCCACGGTCAAGGGTGATGTGCACGATATTGGCAAGAACATCGTTGGTGTCGTACTGCAATGTAATAACTTCGAAGTAGTAGACTTGGGCGTGATGGTGCCTGCAGCAAAAATACTGGAAGCGGCCAAACAGGAAAATGTGGATATTATCGGGCTGTCAGGTCTGATTACACCGTCACTGGATGAGATGGTGCATATCGCGAAAGAAATGCAGCGTCTGAATTTTGAGATACCCGTGATGTTAGGGGGTGCCACCACATCCAAGGCGCATACAGCCGTAAAAATCGACCAGCAGTATAAAAATCCGACCGTCTGGGTTAAAGATGCATCGCGCGCAGTGGGCGTAGCAACCAGCCTGATCAGTACTGACCTGAAAGCAGGTTTTGTATCGAAGCTGGTTGAGGAATACGAACAAGTGCGTGTTAATCATGCCGGGCGACGTAGTCAGATACGCTGGCTGACGCTGGAAGCGGCACGCGATAATCCTAAAACAATCGATTGGCAGACGTATACACCGCCGGTCCCGGTCACACCAGGTGTTACGGTGTTACATGATTACCCGTTTGCTGAGCTGGTGGACTACATAGACTGGACACCCTTTTTTCATACATGGGAACTGAAGGGCCGTTATCCAAAAATACTGAATGATCCAGAAAAGGGTGAAGAGGCTACTAAACTGTTTGCCGACGCACAGGCCATGCTCAAAAAAATCATTGATGAAAAGTGGCTTAAGGCAGAAGCTGTGTTTGGCCTGTTCCCGGCAAACACCGTCAATCAGGATGATATCGAGGTCTATCAGGACGAGCAGCGTAAGCAGTTAAGAATGACACTGCATACCCTGCGCCAGCAGACCGAACGCCCGCCGGGTAAACCCAACAGATGTCTGGCTGATTTCATTGCACCCAAAGAAAGCGGCAAGCCTGACTACATCGGTGGCTTTGCGGTAACCACCGGTATTGGTATAGATGAACATGTGGCCCGTTTCGAGGCCGACCATGATGACTACCAGTCCATTATGCTCAAGGCACTGGCTGATCGTCTGGCCGAGGCATTCGCGGAACGTCTGCATCAGAGGGTACGCAAGGAATTCTGGGCCTACGTACCTGATGAGGCGCTGAGCTCGGATGAAATCATCGCAGAGACCTATAAGGGCATACGTCCGGCAGCGGGTTACCCGGCCAGCCCGGACCACACCGAAAAAGACCTGTTATGGGAATTGCTGGATGTCGAGAACAATACCGGAATAGAACTGACTGAGTCGTATGCCATGTTTCCGACTGCAGCTGTCAGCGGTCTGTATTTCTCGCATCCGGAGTCCAGCTACTTCGCTGTGGGCAAACTAAATCGTGACCAGATAAAGGATTATGCAAAACGTAAAGGGTTGACACTGGAGCAAACCGAGCGCTGGTTGTCACCGAATCTGGGATATGACGCATAAAAAGACCGGACGGTGCCCCCATTGTTACATGGAGTCATCCGCCCGGTAGCCTTACGTGGAGAGACGTAACCGGTATTACCTGATCGACTGCATACAAGCAGCTCTGTAGCTAATCAGGCAACTAAATTTGCAACGACAATCAGGACTATCATCAGACCAAACAGTATTAAAACAGTTTTACCTATGTGTGAAGCCATCATCTTGTCTTCAGTATGCATAGCGTTTTCCTGCTGCATCAAGCTAAGTAAAAGGATAGCGCAGCACATGCGGAGGTACATTGATCTGGGTCAATGTAGCGTGGTTTTTCGGCAGAATACCGCATGCTGATATTAAGCGCCTGCTGGACGAGTGTAGATAATCTGACATAGTATTTATGTTTCTGATGGATAGTTATAACTAGCCATACAATAGAAAGGACGCAATATATGCTACTACGTTCATTTATCATAACTTTTGTTGTTGCCGCGGGCATTGGCCTGGTCATGTGGCTGGTATCCCTTATTACCGGAGACCTGGATCTGCGCTTAACCATCGTACTGGTGATCGTCTTCCTGATTGCGTGGTTCTGGGTATACCAGGGCTTGCGCGATAAATCGATTAAATAAAGCCAGCCTCTTTTTATTACCAGAGTAAACACCATGCCGATACCTGAACGTGAAGCACAAATCCTGCAAATGCATGCGCCCCTGATCGTGATGACCGCACAGGTATGTCTCGGAGCGCTGCCGCGTCAGGAACTGGATAATGTGCTGGCTCAACTGGAGAGCATGGACAAACAGCTGGTAGCCGTTATCTGTCGCCTGTTGTCTGGCGAGCGTGACGCCTCAGTGTTGAATGGCCTGGACGAAGACGACCGGGTAATCGTTAGCGCAATACTGCTAGGCATACAGGATCCGAATACCCTGCCAGACTCTACACAACAGGCCGACCCGGTTACCGCTGCCCCCGGCCTGGCAGCCATCATTCATGCCGCAGCGCACGGAGATGTGCAGGCCCTGCAGGTCATCTCACAGATGGCCGAACAAATGACAGCTGCAGGCGGTGAAATGGCACGTACCGGTGGCGTGATGCGCAAACTGGTTGATGGTGAACGTGACCTGGATAAATTGAGCGAGGGAATGGGGGCGCAGGGGCAGTCACTGATGACATCGTTGGTTGTAGAGCTGCGAAAACTGTCGGGGCATTAATCCTGGATAGTTATCTGCGCCGCTTGCCGGTAAACAGAATTATCTGCGTGCTGAATAATGTCCTGGCGCGAGCAGTCAGATACAAAAAAGTTTATTTAAGCGGCGAGACAGGTTCCTGAAGGCCTGGCGAAGTTCCCACTTAAGCTCAAACCCAAGAGTCCACGGACAGGCGCGTAGTGAGTTAAGTAGTTTTAACTAGGAATAGACCTCAATAGTTGTCAGGATATTTTACACTTTCGCCAGAATATTCAACGCTGATAACCTTTAAATTAACTATTATTCATATATAACAATGTATTATAGATGATGGCATGCTACTTGCAGCCTTTTACCTGCAATCAGAGCAAACAGCTCTAAAATGAATACCAAATTTTATATGTAAGTTTTTAGTCAAGATTTATAACGGAGAAAGTCATGAAAAAATATTTTTTGTCTCTACTAGCCTCATTAGTATTGGGTGCTACCAGTGCATACGCAGTTCCGATCGTGCTGGATTTCGAAGGCCTTGATAATCAGGAAGCCATTCAGGATTTCTATAATGGTGGAACCAGCCAGAACGGTAACGTTGGTACTGACTTTGGTGTAAGCTTCAGCAATAATACCCTGGCTCTCATCGATGCGGATGCTGGTGGTAGCGGTAACTTTGGCGGTGAACCAAGCCCTGATACTGCAATGTTCTTCCTTACTGGTGCGAATGCGTTCATGAACGTAGCTGCTGGATTTGATACCGGCTTTTCATTCTTTTGCACTGCGGTTAATAATCCGGGCTCTGTAGATGTTTATGATGGTATAAACGGCACCGGCAATCTGCTGGCATCACTGTTCATTCCCATTACACCTTCTGATGGTGGCGATCCAAACGGTCAATTCAGTCCTTTCTTCGCTATCGGTATTGCTTTCAGCGGTATTGCCAAGTCCGTATCCTTTGCAGGTGTACAGAACCAGATAGCCTTTGATGACATTACTTTTGGTTCATCAACTCCTGGTAACCCTGTCCCTGAGCCCGCTACTCTTGCCCTGCTGGGTCTTGGTCTGGCTGGCATTGGTTATTCACGTAAGAAGAAAAAAGCATAAGAACTACCTTTATGCTTACAAAGGCCCTGGCAATTTGCCAGGGCTTTTTTTTGACCTGAAATACACTGGCGCAGTATTGGCGGCGGGATATTCTGGAGCCTTGTTAAGGCTGGTCCAGGTAATAATCATAGCAAGTACCATCCGGTATGAACTGGCCAGGCACAAGTCGGTTAACCATCGCACATCAATATATACAAGTTCCTGATGCTTTGATTATATTGGCAGCAATAGCATCAGGCGATTTACATTTCCAGTAATCAGGGTAAAGTAAGTGTTAACAAATACATCAAGGTTGACCGGCCAGGTCTGTACGATAATCAAGTGAAGTGGCTGGGTATTTGCTGGGAACTACTTGTATTTTTACGGTTTAAGTATTCTGCATGTCAGTCAGGAGAAAACTACAAATACAAAAATAATAGAAGAAATAAAATGGAGTGATCAAGCGACCAGCAAGTTTAACATTGCAATATGAAAACTTATTGATGAGGTATATCGCTAAAAGGCGCACCGTCTCTCAACGCTATCGTAATAATTATAACCAGATTGAAGGAACATTATGAAAATTAATAGAAATTCAAATAATTTTGACTTTCTCAGATTGTTATTTTCTGTAATCGTGGCGATTGTTCATACTTCAACTTTAACAGGGCTTGGGTCTTTAACCGAAATTAATCGATATGCCAGTTCTGAAGTTGCAGTGGATTCTTTTTTTATTATTAGTGGCTTTTTAATATTTATGAGTTATGAGTCGTCTTCATCTATAAAAAGTTATACAAGTAAAAGAGTCAGGAGAATATTTCCAGGATATATTACGGTTATTCTTTTTTGCTCAATATTTTTTTATTTTATTTCATCAAAGGAGTTTTTGGAATATTTTAATATTGAAACCTTAAAATATATATTCTTCAATGTGTTGACTTTAAATTTTATACAACCGTCTTTGCCTGGCGTATTTGAGAATAATCTTCTACATATAGTTAATGGTTCGCTTTGGACTATAAAGGTGGAAGTGATGTTTTACATTCTTGTTCCGTTTATAGCGTACCTTATTTCAAAGTCACGCAAGGTATATATTCTGGCTGGTATTTATATATTGTCTGTAATTTATTCCTTGCTCATGCTTTGGCTATATTCGAAGTATGATATGGAAATATTTCTAAGATTAGAACGACAACTACCAGGTCAACTGGCATTTTTTATTTCTGGAGCTGGTATATATTATTTTTATGATTTCTTTTATAAAAAATACCTGTTACTTGTTATTGCGGCTTCTTTGATCATCATCATTCATATGAACGTCATCGATCTGTTTATTTTATACCCGGTATCCTTGGCTATTATTGTTATATATGTTGCAAATATTTTTAAATATTTAGGTCATTTCGGGAGATTTGGGGATTTATCTTTTGGTGTATATATTTGGCATTTTCCAATCATTCAAGTCTTTGTATATTACAATTTGTTTTCTAGTCCAGTAACAGGGATCATCATGCTGTCCGTATCTATTTTGATCGTTTCCTATTTGTCATGGCATTTAGTTGAAAAGCGCTCTCTATATAAATCATCATACTACATTGCTTCTGAGAAAAAACGGCCTGGTTGAAGGTGCAAAATGGCAATAAAAAATAATACAGGTAACGGTATTACTTTACGTTGCTAGTGGTCTTCAGTGCCTATAATCCTGAGGGGTATTCATACTTTCACCGGGTACGATGGGCCTCATACTGGCAATTGCAATTTTTGGAACATTGTTATGGCTGGCATTCCTGGTGAAGAGTGGCCTGCTTTACAGATAGCTACAGATTCTGGCAGTGGCATTCCCGGCATAATTTTCCGAGTATGCTGCCAGCAACGATAAAAACAAATAAACCCGTCACGGTTAAACTGTCTATAGTCATGGTCGTTCCAAAGACTGAAAATTCGAACATCCTGTCCTCCCTGCTACGCCGTACAAAAACATACGAAACAATAATAATACTGCAGTGATGTTACTGTGAACTACTAGACAGTTCCAGTTTATATTCTGTAGCGGCGATGTGTCAAAAATACCTGTATTCAGAGTATTTCAAGATCCTGAATACCCTCAGGTTTTTGTTCAACCTGTTTGGCAGCATCACGCAATGCGCTTTGTATGGCCTCTTCAATAGTAGGGTGATAAAAGGGCATACGCAAGAAATCAAAAACCGTTAACCTGCATTGTATGGCAAGTGTAATTAACTGTATAAGGTTTTCGCCCTTTGGTCCGATCATGGATGCACCACGTATCAGGCCATCTTTTTTGTCAGCATAAATACGTAGCATGCCTTTGTTTTTCCCCATGATCAGTGCACGTCCGAGGGGCGCGATACGCATTTGGCCAATGACAATTTTATTTTCATCCAGTTGCTCCAGTGTTTCGCCACACTGGACTATGTTGGGGTCAGAAAAAGTGATTAACATTGGGGTGCGGCGCCTGAACAGTGTTGGCCGTTCACGAACGGCATTGAAACCCGCTATCTTCCCGTCATCATTGGCTTCGTGCAGAATAGGTCTGGACTGAGTTACGTCGCCTGCAAGATAAATGGGCACCCCCTTGACTTGCATTGTGTGTGGATCGAAGGGCGGCAGGTTTTTATCATTAAGCTGCAGGCCCAGCGTGTCCAGGCCGAGGTTGTCAAGGTTAGCTTTGCGACCGATGCAGACCAGTGCCTTGTCGCATTCATAAGAAATGTCGCCTGCCGTGACGAGCAGGCCATTGCCATTTTCAACGATAGTAACGGCATGCCCCATATGCACAGGGAATTCTTTTTGCAGGATTTGTATAGCCATGTCGTTGATGGCCGGGTCTTGCAGGCCGGCCATGTGAGTTGCCATATCAAAGCCTTGCACGTGTATGCCTATGCGCGACATAAACTGACCGAGTTCGAGACCGATGACGCCGAGTCCGATTACGGCAATATTGTCTGGCAGGTTTTCCTGTTCAAAGAAATTGTCAGTGGTCAGAATTCGGTCGTCCAGTTGTTGCCAGGCTTGCGGAACGATGGGCCTGGAGCCGGTGCATAAAATAATACTTTTGGCGTGCAGGGTTTCTCCGTTTACCTCAAGCGCATCGGGGCCAGTTAGCGTGGCGTAACCCGCTATAAATTCGTCACCCATTTCATCTGTAGTGCTACTGAGTACCTGGTCGACAAATATATCGCGCATGTCGCGTATGTACTCGAGGGTTTCTTCACGGTCAATGGTCAGATCATCGCCCTGAGTAATACCAAAACGGCTGAACAGGTTTCGTTGATGGTAGGTTTCAGCGATCTGGATGGCGGCCTTGGATGGCATGCAGCCTACTCTCGAACAGGTGGTCCCCAGTTCGCCTCCATTAATTAAAACAAAACTTTCTGTCTTGCGCTTTACCTGGGCCATTGCGCTAAGACCTGCGGAACCTGCGCCTATGATGGCGACATCTATTTCTCGAGTCATGTTTTTTCCGGATTGTGTGTTGATGTGGTGTTGAAGTACGTCAAGTGCTGGCTTGTATGATAGCAAATCTCTGTTGTATGACCTACTGCGGTCTGGTCAGGCCTGACGGTTGTTTTGCCCGACCAGTTTGGCTTCTGGTACACGCATTTGTATGGCGGCAGGTAATTCCAGGCAGATACCGGGTATAGGTTTGACGCTTACCCAAAGGAGGTTGAGCTTGATATTGAGGTCAGCAAATACCACGGCCTTCTGATAGGCCTGTAGCACCGACTGTATGGCATCGATTGTTTGCTGTAACTGCGTTTCAGAGCTGCGTTTCAAGCGCGGGATCAACATCATGAAATCGCTTACCGGATGGCCATCATGGTGAGTAGGCGCTCGCTTCCAGAGTGGCTCAGACGGTTCCAGCGCCTGCGTCAGCCTGATTTGGGTGGTACTCAGGATTTTGGGTTCTGTCGTCACGGTCTACTATACTAGCATAACCGGTGTTGTTGCGATTTTAAGTCTGTTCGTTTTAGCGGAGGCTTTAAAAACGGGCCATAACAGGCACCTGGGGTATATATTTAAAGGATATATACAAAATGCCGTTAAACTGGCGTGAAGTGCGTGTATGCAGTGTGCATGCCGGGGAGCAACATGAGTATGCCACAAACAACTGTAAGTACCGGGATACAAGGGCGATTATTACGAGCCTTTTCTATTACCAGCGCTGTTACGATAGCGGCCGTTGTGATTATGGTTGGTATGGTATTCTGGAATATGGGTATGCGCAATCTGGAACTGTCAGTTGAGCAGTTAGCAAAGATCCTGCTGGCTCAATCAAATTACGCAGGAAGGCCTATCAACCTGAAGCAACAGGTGAAATTGTCTCGTGGCCAGGATGCAAAAATTGTTCTGATGGGGGTCAGCAAGATTGGCCTGGACGGGGATCGTTTGTCGCAGGATGGCGTGGTCTGGCCACAGGCCGGCACACTATCTGGTGTTGCCTATCAGCAGGCTCGGTTTGGTAAAACCGGTATTACCATGTATGACCTTTCTGATCACAACGGCCCATCAAGCCTGCTGGCCGTTATATTGCCACAGCGTAGCCTTTCTGTATCGGCACCTGATTTTATTGTTGCGATGTATTTTGATGTCAGCAAGGCAGAACAGGCAGTGTATGCACAGGTTTTGAATGCTGTGCTGATAACCTCCATGTTGCTGATTATTGCGTGGGGCATCGCCTATGCAGTGGTACACCATGGCGACGCATTGATAGGCCGGCAGCAGCGTCTGCTATACAAGACCGAGAAAAACCTGAATACGGTCCTGTATCAGGATAGTCTCACCAGTTTACCTAATCGAACCCTTTTTCTTGAGCATCTGGAGCACGCAATGACACGTGTTCGCCGATACGGTGGACATCTGGCCCTGATGACGATAGATATCGACAGCCTGCATATGATCAATGCCAACCTTGGGCCTGATGCGGGCGACCAGGTGTTGATCGAGCTGGTGCAACGTCTCGGTATATGTTTACGTGAAACGGATATGCTGGTGCGTATGGGTGGTGATGAGTTTGCTGTGATCATGGAGGGTCTGGAAGATGCGGATGAATCAGCGCAGTTGGCTGAACGTTTGCGAGCAGTCAATCGAAGAGCATTTGAAATAGAGGGTAACGATATTGATATCAGTCTGAGTATTGGTATCAGCGTCTATCCGGAAGATGGTATCAATGCGTCCAGCTTGCGCTGCCACGCAGATATCGCACGTTACCGGGTCAAGGATAAGGGTGGTAATCACTATCTTTATTATGCGCCCGATATGAACATGAGGTGTATGAAGCGCTTTACCGATAAAAAAGCGCTGTGCCAGGCATTGCAGCATGATGAGTTCAGGTTATTTTACCAGCCCAAGGTAATAGCATCTACCGGCCAGCTTACTGGCATGGAGGCGCTGATACGATGGCAGCATCCCGAACGGGGCTTACTGTCGCCGGCCGATTTTCTGCCCGGACTGGAACAAAGTGGCCTGATTGTTGAAGTCGGTTCATGGGTCATGCGCAAGGCCTGTGAAGCTAATCGTTGCTGGCAACAGCAGGGGCTAGCCGTTTTGACCGTATCGGTTAATGTTGATAGCCAGCAGTTTCAGCAGGACGATTTCGTAGAGCAGGTAGCGGGTATCCTGGCCGATACATGTCTGGATCCGGAATATCTGCAGATCGAGGTTGTCGAAGGCACGGTAATGGACGATACTGAAAAAGCGATCAAAAAGATGCATGCCTTACGCAAGCTGGGTGTTAGTCTGGCGATTGATGATTTTGGTACGGGCTATTCCTCACTCAGTTATCTGAAAAAATTCCCGATTGATACGTTGAAAATTGATCGGTCATTTGTTAGCAGCCTGTATGATAACAGCGACAATGCAGCTATTGTCACCACAATTATTAGTATTGCCCATACCATGAAGCTGGATGTGGTAGCTGAGGGTGTCGAGACATTACAGGAGCTGAGATTTCTTCACGCACTGGGTTGCCATACTATTCAGGGGTTTTTCTTCAGCCAGCCATTGTCTGAGCAGGAGTTTGAATTGTTGCAGAAAGACACCCAGCGACTGCAGCAGAAGCTGCAGGATGCCCAGATGGTTAGTGAGGCGGCGAGTC
>DRJJ01000172.1 GCA_011052255.1 Gammaproteobacteria bacterium
ACCTTCCGTGTCGACCCACTTGTATACTTCTTCGATTGCGCTAGCCGGGTTCATGAGCACCAGCAGTATACTCAACAGGGCTGTTTGTAGCAGTATGGATGGATGTATCGTCATGGCAGTCCCGGGTTTGCTGGCCTTTGAGCCAAGTATAAGACACAACTCGCAACTATGTGTAATTCGGGCTGGCAGCTGATGGGTAAACTTTGCTACACTTGGCCGTTGTTTTAGCTGCTATTTCGGTTTAAGTTGTTGAAATATAAAAATTTCAATGACTATTTACGGAAAATACATGTAAAACGCTGTCTATGGTGGCCTGTATCGGTCCCCTCGCGACGAAAAACTGTGAACTCCGCCAGGCCCGGAAGGGAGCAACGGCAGCAGTGGTCTCGGGCGCCGGGGTGTGGCTGGTATGGGTCGCCACCCTTATTTTTCCTGATTTATTGTTATTGTCGGACGCGGAGTGTGGGAACGAGGGTAGTAAGGTAAAAATACCCTGTTTATCCCCACACCCTAACCCTCTCCCTGAGGGAGAGGGGACTTTTACGACATCCTTCGGTAGAATGGAATCAATTTCTGTAACGGCATATTCCGCATGACCTACGAGGTACTGGCGCGCAAGTGGCGTCCGAAAACATTTGCTGAGATGGTGGGGCAGTCGCATGTTTTGCGTGCGTTGACTAATGCCCTGGATCAGAACCGGGTTCACCACGCGCTGTTATTCACTGGTACGCGAGGTGTGGGCAAGACCACGCTGGCGCGCATTCTGGCCAAATCACTTAATTGCGAAGAGGGCGTCAGCTCTACCCCTTGTGGCAAGTGTTCTGCCTGTGTCGAGGTGGATGAAGGCCGTTTTATCGACCTGATCGAGGTGGATGCGGCCTCACGTACCAAGGTGGAAGATACTCGCGATCTGCTGGAAAACGTGCAGTACGCACCCAGCTGTGGTCGCTACAAGGTGTATCTGATCGACGAAGTGCATATGCTGTCGGACAAGAGCTTTAATGCGCTGCTCAAAACGCTGGAAGAGCCACCCCCTCATGTGAAGTTTCTGCTCGCGACCACCGACCCGCAGAAACTGCCGGTCACGGTTCTGTCGCGCTGCCTGCAATTTAATCTCAAACGTATTCCTGAGCAATGGATCGCCGAGCACCTGCAAAATATTATGGACAAGGAAGGTATCGCTTACGAAATGCCTGCCTTGCAGTCACTGGCGCGGGTGGGTGATGGCAGTATGCGTGATGCATTAAGCCTGCTGGATCAGGCCATTGCTCACTGTGGCGGCAAGCTGGTGGCCGATCAGGTGAGCGATATGCTGGGCACTATAGACCAGCAATACGTACAGGATCTGGCGCGCGCACTGGCCAGTGCCGATGGCAGCCAGGTGATGAAGGTGGTTGCTGCGTTGTCTGAAAAGGCACCGGACTACGCCGCAGTGCTGGATGCGCTGAACAGCCTGTTTCACCGCATTGCGCTGGCGCAGTGGGTGCCGGATGCGCTGGATGAAGGCTATGGCGATGTGGATGCCATCCGTCAGCTGGCTGGCAGCGTGTTGCCCGAAGACGTGCAGTTGTTTTACCAGATTGGTTTGATCGGTCGGCGTGATTTATCGCTGGCACCGGACCCTCGCGGTGGTTTTGAGATGGTGCTGTTGCGTATGCTGGCGTTTCAGCCGGATGCTGCTTTGCCGGTTACAGATGGGCAGGGTGCAGTTGCGAAGCAGCCCCAGCAGGCAGCGGCAGCGACCAGTGCATCAGCCAGTGCGCCTGCTAGCCATCAGGCGCAATCTGATTCAACCGCAGCGCCTTTAGAAACCGATTATCAGCCCAAAGCAAGTGCCACTGAGCCCGTTTCACCCCCACCGGTGGTAGAAGTTAACGATGTGGCTGAGTCTGTAGGTGGGCCTGAAACCAGCCCGGCACCGATGTCCGAGTGGGAAACCCTGGTGAGTCAGCTGCCGCTCAAGGGGCCATCAAAAGAACTGGCGTTGCACTGTGTGCTGGCAGAAAAAACAGCAAACAAGATCGTGCTGACTGTAGATGCCAGCCATAACCATCTTAATCGCAAAACGGTGGTAGAGCGACTGGAAAAGGCATTGCGGACCAGTATGGGTTCGGCTATTAATCTGGTGATCAACGTCGGGGATACTGGTGGTGAGTCGCCAACGGATAAACGTGTGCGACAAAAAGATCAGGCACATCAGGCATCGGTTAAAGCGATAGAGCAGGACCCGCTGGTGCAGGATTTACAGAAAGTATTGGGTGCCGAGGTAGATGCTTCGCGGATTACACCGCGGGAGAGTTAGTGGGGAAGTCATGAAAGTTCCTTCTCCCCCAGGGACGACTCCAGGGATGGAGGAGGTAGAACGAAGTTCGGAACCAGAGTCGAGAAGGTTAGGATGAGGGGATATAATAGTAGTTGTTCTCTATAAAGATCCCCTCACCCCAACCCTCTCCCTGAGGGAGAGGGGGTTTTGTAACGAACACATTAATGAGGTAGCACAATGAAAGGTGGAATGGGTAACATGTTAAAGCAGGCCCAGAAGATGCAGGAAAACATGCAGAAGATGCAGGAAGAAATCGCCAGCCTGGAAGTAGAAGGCCAGTCGGGTGGAGGCATGGTGTCTGTGAAGATGAGTGGCCAGAATGAAGTTAAACGTATCGTGATTGATGATTCGCTGCTGGGTGAAGACCGTGACATGCTTGAAGACATGATTGCTGCGGCGGTTAACGATGC
>DRJJ01000173.1 GCA_011052255.1 Gammaproteobacteria bacterium
AGGAATGAAATACTTCAAAACATTCTATGACTCATAATACACATACAATAATGATCGTGGCCGGGGAATCATCGGGTGATTTGCTGGCTGCCAGCGTGGTAGATGCTATTAAAACCAATAGCCCACACTACACTGTCTGTGGACTGGGCGGATCTGCACTTGCCGCTACTGACACAGACATGCTCGGCGATATTTCTGATCTGGCGGTCATGGGTATCTGGGAAGTCCTGATCAATTACCGGAAAATCAAACGTGTACTAAACCATCTTGAATCTGAACTTGTATCCCGCAAACCTGAACTACTGATCCTTGTTGACTACGTCGAATTTAATTTGAAACTTGCAAAAACAGCCAAAAAACTGGGTATTAAGGTGCTGTTTTTTGTCAGCCCTCAAGTCTGGGCCTGGCGTCAGGGGCGTGTAAAAAAAATAGGCGCCCGAATTGACATGATGGCTGTACTTTTCCCTTTTGAGGTCAGGTTCTACCAGGAAAAGAATGTACCGGTAAGATATGTTGGCCATCCAATGATTGAAAGGGTTAAACCAGCTTACACTCACGAAAAAGGCCTGATAAAATTCAAGGTAAAGCCGGGCCATCCAGTGGTTGGACTATTTCCTGGCAGTCGGCGATCTGAAATACAGTATATCCTGCCAATAATGATCAAAACTGCAGCGTTACTACAAGAACAGCATCCTTCTGCACAATTCCTGTTACCGGTTGCCAGCAATCTTTCTGAAGATTATCTACGAACCCATATGGGTAACACTGAGCTTGATATCAGAATGGTTACTGATCATCCTTATGATGTTATGCAGCTTTGTGACGTCATCATGTCTGCCGCAGGTACTGCCAATCTGGAGATTGCGCTAATGGGAAAACCCATGGTTGTACTTCATCGCATGTCTGTACTTAGCTATTTTATTTTGATTCGTCTGGTCACTGTCAAACTCTATAGCCTGGTAAACATTATTTCTGGCAAGGAAGTTGTAAAGGAATTAATCCAGAAAAATGCCACACCTGAAGAAGCGCTGAAAGAACTCAGCCGGATACTTAATGATAGCTCATACCGGCAGGCCATGATCGAAGCGCTGGCTGAAGTAAAGAAGCAAATGGGAGAAGGTGGCGCCGCTAAAAATGTTGCCCGACTGGCGGAGCTGTTACTGAGCGATATTTAGGCCACGCAGATTATCGGCTCTACGCTGTTGACAACATGTTTTTTTACTGTCACAGTCAAACCATGTTTACAAGCAATACAACCTTTCTAACCCTACGCGTACAGCGACTGCATATGTGCATCAAGCTCCTGCGCATTATTAACTGGAGTAGCGTGGCCTGAAGGGTAAAACAAGACTGTAAGCACAACATCAATACCTGAACAGCCACCGTTTCCTCATAAACTGTGGCTTTTTTATTGACCGTACGATTTGATTTTCGTTTGAAGGGAGGCATCATCATGAATGATAAACTATCCGGATTTTTTCTTGCCAGTGCTTTATTTACAGGCGCATTTGTAGTTGGCTGTAGCGGGTTAATGCTCGGCAAGGCCGCCTACACTGGCACAGTTAAATCTGCTGATGGTAGCATTATTCATTACTCGGTTGCCGGCCAGGGTGATACAGCACTCGTTTTTGTCCCCTGCTGGACCTGTGATAATTCTTTCTGGACCAGGCAGCTTGATTATTTTTCGAACCGTTACCAGGTCGTAAGCCTGGATCTTGCCGGCCACGGACAGTCTGGCAACCAGCGTAGTCAGTACACGATGGAGGCCTTTGGTCAGGATGTTGTAGCAGTCGCTAACAAGCTGCAGTTAAAACAGATCGTACTGATAGGCCACTCTATGGGTGGCCCGGTAGCCATGACTGCCGCGCAGCGGCTAGGTAAACGTGTTGTTGGTATTGTGGGTGTTGATACCTTTTACACGCCGTTTGTGTACCCGAAATCTACTGAGCAGATCAATGCGTTCGTACAACCCTTTCGGGATGATTACGTAGGCACTACAACTGCTATGGTTAAATCCTTGTTTCCGCCCCAGGCCGATCCAGCTCTGGTTAGCCAGACCGTCGAATACTTCAGCAAGACCGACCCTAAAGTTGGTGTCAGTGCGATGTATGAGCTGTTCAACTGGAGTGCATCCCACCGGGATGCCGCACTCAACCAGTTTAGCCATCAGTTACGCAATATTAATGCAGACCCTGAAAACAAAGGCCAGCCCGTCAACGCAAGTGTGGTACTTATTCCTGGCGTCGGGCATTTTGTCGCACAGGAAAATCCCGATGCATTCAACCAGGCGCTGGATGGCATATTGAATGATTTTGGCGTAGCCCGTTAACAACGATATACTCCTTATTAACCAGCAATAAGCACTCATGTCTATGCCACTACAACCATATGCCGTCATTGGTAACCCGATTGCCCACAGCAAATCGCCAATTATACATGGCCTGTTTGCTGAACAAACGGGTGAGCCTGTTAGCTATGAGGCACTACTGGCACCTGTTGATGACTTTGCCAGTAGCGTCGATACATTCCGTGCACACGGTGGCCGTGGCATGAATGTTACCGTACCGTTCAAGCAGGATGCCTGGGCATACGCCAATCAGCACAGCGACAGGGCCAAAATTGCAGGCGCCGTAAACACACTGCTCTTTCAGGAAGATGGGCAGTGTCTGGGTGATAACACTGATGGCGTTGGTCTGGTAAATGACCTGATTAACAATCACGACCTTAAACTGGCTGGCAGTCGTATTTTGTTACTGGGTGCCGGGGGTGCAGTCCGTGGTGTTCTGCAACCATTACTGGGGGCTGGCCCTGCACAACTGCTGATCGCCAATCGTACTACACAACGCGCACTGGATCTTGCCAGTTCTTTTTCAGAATTCGGTGCAGTTTCCGGCTGCGGACTAGATCAACTGAACGATCAAATAACCTCGGGTGGTTTCGATCTGGTTATCAATGGCACCTCGGCCAGTCTGCAGGGAAAGCTACCGCCATTGCCGGACAGACTGCTAGCAGACAACGCCAGTATTTATGACATGATGTACAGTGCCGAACCAACTGCTTTTGTAGCATGGGGAAAGAATCGCGGTGCTGTAAAGTCTATCGATGGATTAGGCATGTTAGTGGAACAGGCTGCTGAGTCGTTTTACCTGTGGCGTGGAGTACGACCCGCTACCCGGCCGGTGATAAAAGCTTTACGTAAAGAACTGCACGGCGTATAGCCGCTACAGATATTCATCCTTCAGCCTGACGTAATGTTGCGCCGAGTATTCCAGATATTCCAGCTCCTGCTCTGTTAGTGGCCTGACCTTGCGTACCGGGCTACCGACCCATAAATGTTCGCCCTGTAACCGCATGCCCTGCATAACCAGACTACCGGCACCCAATAGCACTCTGTCTGCCAGACTGGCGCCATCCATCACAATCGCACCCATGCCCACCAGACAGTAATGACCAATTGAGCATCCATGCAGGATGGCACGATGCCCCACGGTTACCCCTGCCAATTTCGGGTTGCTTTTTTTCAAATGTTCGTATGCTCATTGCGTTGCTCTTCAGGTAAACTGTTGCCTGTTTATGACTATTCGTATTTACACATCTTCGCAAGATCTTACGGATGCGGCCGCTGATCTGGCTCTACGCTTAGGTCAACCACTAACAGACGCACATACGCTCGCGCTACAACTTGAACTGCTCGCAGATGACTGCGCGCCCGGCTATCGATTATGCCTGTCGCTAACATGTGCTGATGCGCCAGGGCCCATTACCTGTGATTTTACCACAGGACGCAACGCCCACCGTCGCCGCTACGGTGGTGGCCGTGGCCAGTCGATTGCCCGTGCCATTGGCATACGCAAGAACCCGCTGCCTACTGTGATCGACACCACTGCCGGACTGGGGCGTGATGCCTATGTACTGGCCACACTGGGCTGCGAAGTGACCATGCTGGAGCGCTCACCTGTGCTCGCGGCTATGCTGGAGAACGGCCTGCAGCGCGCGATTGATCAAGACCCTGACGACCCGGTATTCCAGCGCTTGCGTTTGGTTAATACCGAGGCGTCAGACTATTTACAACAGCTGAAATCATCACTCTACGCCGATGTTATTTACCTGGATCCTATGTACCCGCACCGTGACAAACACGCACTGGTAAAAAAAGAAATGCAGATTCTGCAACAACTACTCGGTAGTAATGATGATGCGCCCAGGATACTGGCCAGTGCCCTGCCGGTGGCCAGGCAACGTGTTGTGGTCAAACGTCCGGTTTGGGCCGCCTCACTGGAAGGGCCCGCCCCACGACACGAAATAACGGGTAAAACAACGCGTTTTGATATTTACCCCTCGCGCTAGCTGGCTTAAAACTCGCTCCGAACCCCTTGCGTTTATAACTGTCCAATTCATTTATTGAGCCGTTAACTGCTTGTTTATATCCCCTCACCCTGGGAAAGAGGGCGTCTCACTGAACCACGGAGTGACCATGCTGAAATTACTGTTTCAGTCTACTACCCTGCCCTTGCGCATCTTGCGCATAACACTCTTGAGTGCCACAGGTTACGGATTGCTTTATCTGGCTATGGGCAATGCAACCGAACTACCCTGGCAACAGGAATGGCCCGATACTGATTTTTCACGCATGACAGTTAAGCCATCTGAAATCATATCGGGCGGGCCACCCAGAGATGGTATCCCGTCGGTGGACAATCCCAGGTTTGTTGCGGCCCGTAATGCTAGCTGGCTGCGACCCTTGTCTCCCGTTATTTTGCTGGATATCAACGGCACGCAGCGTGCGTATCCGCTGGAAATATTGATTTATCATGAGATCGTAAACGATGTGGTTGATGGTACTCCGATTGCTGTAACGTTCTGCCCGCTGTGTAACAGCGCACTGGCCTTTGAACGACAGGTGAATGGACAAACCCTGAGCTTTGGCACCACCGGCAAGCTACGCAATAGCGACATGATTATGTATGACCGCCAGACCCAAAGCTGGTGGCAACAATTTACTGGAATCGGCATCGTGGGTTTTTATGCCGGTACACAATTAAAAACACGAACACTGCGAATTGTAGCGTTCAGGGATGTACTGGACAGCGACCCGAACACACCCACGCTGTCCCGTAGCACCGGTTTTATGCGACCTTACGGAAACAACCCCTATCATGGCTATGACAACATCAGTGACCAGCCTTTTTTATATGACGGACATCAGGATCAACGCCTGCCAGCTATGGCTCGCGTTCTAGCCATTGATACCGGTGCCGGGGCCTGCCTGTTTGATCTACGCCGTCTGAATAATCCGAATGGCATGACTCAAGCCATTATTAACGAAGAACCGGTGTTAATCTTGTATCGTAGCAAGCGTCATTCTGCGCTGGATACGCGCCATATCAACCAGGGCAGATTGTTGCCTGCGGTAACCGCCTATAGTCGCAAGCTCAACGGTAGTGTACTGGAGTTCAACAGTTCACAGGGGTTGCGTGATCGTGCAACCAACAGTTTATGGAACCAGCTTGGTGTCGCTATCAGTGGGCCACTCAAAGACAACAAACTGGACATCATGCCGGGCGGTGTAAGCTTCGCGTTTGCGTGGCTGGCGTTTAGGCCGGATAGTGATATCTGTACAGATTAGCATCTGGTTCGTTTTTATAGTTTTATTTTTCCAGCAAACGCGGTATTAACATCGCCAGATTGCAGGGCATGGTGCGGATATCAAGCTGTTTAACGATAATGTTATCCCAGGCCGTACGACAGGCACCGGTGGAACCGGGCAGGCAGAAAACGAATGTGGCATTGGCCAGACCGGCAATTGCGCGTGACTGCATGGTTGAGGTACCGATTTCCTGATAGGACAATGAACGAAACAGCTCGCCGAAACCTTCAATGGTTTTATCCAGCAGCACGCTGACCGCCTCCGGTGTGCCATCGCGGCCGGTTACCCCGGTGCCACCGGTGGTGATCACGGCTTCAACTGCGGGGTCTGCAATCCAGGCTGATAGCACCGCTCTGATCTGATAGATATCATCTGGCACGATAAGTTTGTCGGCCAGCTTGTGGCCGGCCTCCTGCAGGCGCTCGCTCAGGGTAGCACCAGATTTGTCGTCGGCATCGGTTCGGCTGTCGGACACGGTCAGTACCGCGATGTTCAGCGCCTTGAATTCAGTTGTCATTAACTATTCCTCGATTTTCATTTGTGCAACAGTATACACCTGCATGCTATTCAGCCACATACGTTACAATAGCGCCATGAAAAAAAGCCCACCTGATTCACAGCAGCGCGACCGGCTGTATGCCGACAGCCAACAGGCACCCGATGACTTCGTGTTTGACGAAGCAGTAGCGCAGGTATTCGATGACATGATCCGGCGCTCGGTTCCCGGTTATGCACAGGTGGTAGCGATGACAGGGCTACTGGCTGGGCATTTTGCCAAAGCCGATAGTGTTGCCTATGACCTGGGTTGCTCGTCGGGTGCAGTCAGCCGTGCCATGCGTCAGTTTGTGCAGCAGCCGGGTTTTCGGATTATTGCAGTCGATAAGTCTGAGGCCATGCTGGCACACTGCCATGATCTGGTTCAGCCTGGTACTTCTGCTGATCGTCCTCCTGTAGAACTGATTTGCGCAGACATCCGTGATATAACCATTCATAACGCATCACTGGTGTGCCTGAATTTCACGCTGCAGTTTATACCACTGGCACAACGTGAAGAATTGATCCAGCGCATCTTTAGTGGACTTAATCCCGGTGGTGCGCTGGTTCTGTCTGAAAAAATTGCATTCGATAATGCCGGTCAGCAAGAATTGATTTCACAGCTGCATCTGGATTACAAACGTGCGCACGGCTACAGTGCGCTGGAAATCAGCCATAAACGCTCGGCACTGGAGAACGTGCTGTTAGCGGAAACCCTGTCCACTCACCGGCAACGCCTGCAACAGGCCGGGTTTTCGCTAATCACTGTGTGGCACCAAAGCCTGAATTTTGCTTCTCTGCTGGCGGTCAAATGAAAACTTATGACAGGCTCCCGGCGGCCTTGTCAAAACCGGAATTTACCCGGCTGGCCGGCAAGCTACCTGAAATACTGACGACGTATTTTAATATCAACGTACACGGTGACTATGCACGCTGGCAGTCCGCACTGGAAACGTTACCAGGGGTAGTAAGCCCTTCGACTATCGATCTTGCATGCGAACGTATACAGATCGGTCAAAATGATGATCTGGACGCAAAACAACATCAGGCGCTTGAGAAGGCACTGCGCGAATTTCATCCATGGCGCAAGGGGCCATTTGAGCTGTTCGGGCTGCACATTGATGCCGAGTGGCGCTCTGACTGGAAATGGCGGCGGCTTGAGGATGCGATCTCGCCCCTGCACGGTAAACGGGTACTGGATGTAGGTAGTAGTAACGGTTACTACAGTCTACGCATGGCAGGCTGTGGTGCTGAAATGGTGCTGGGTATTGATCCGACACTGGTGTATGTGATGCAACACCGTGCACTGATGCACTATTTACCTGAAACGCCAGTGTGGGTGTTACCACTGCGACTGGAACAATTGCCACCTACTCCAAACGCCTTTGATACGGTTTTTTCGATGGGCGTTTTGTATCACCTGCGTGACCCGATTGGTCACCTCGATGAAATGCATGAACGCCTGCAACGTGGTGGGGAGCTGGTGATCGAAACGCTGGTGGTAGAGGGTGATGAGAATACCGCGCTGATACCGACCGGGCGTTATGCACGTATGCGCAATGTCTGGTTTTTGCCGAGTACGGAGATGCTGACGCGCTGGCTACAGCGTTGTGGATTTGAGCAGGTGCGCGTGGTGGATGTGTCACCGACTACGGTTAAGGAACAGCGTAGCACGGACTGGATGCGCTTTGAGTCGTTGTCGGCGTGTCTGGATGCAGACGATGCATCGCTTACGGTTGAGGGTTATCCTGCGCCACGGCGGGCGGTGCTGGTGGCACAGGCACGTTAGTTCCTCTCCCGGAGGGAGAGGGAGACCATGGACCAACAGCACAGGTTAAACCCACAACCCATGCATCGCGTCATGCTGACTAACCCGATGCTTCAGGATACGTTTAAACACATCCGGATCTTTGGTGTGGGTCATCTCGCCTTCACGCGGGAAGTGCATGTCGTATAGACGCGATAACCAAAAACGTAATGCCGCTGCACGCAACATAACCGGCCAGGCGCCGCGTTCGAGTGCGATCAGCGGTCGTTGGCCGTGGTAGGCCTGTAACAGGCTGCCCACTCGCTCTTCATCCAGAGAACTATCTTCCAGCGTGCACCAGTCATTCGTGATCACGGCCAGGTCATACAACAGCACATCATTGCAGGCGTAATAGAAGTCGATAATACCGGTTAGTTGCTCGCCGACGAACAATGCGTTATCACGAAACAGATCAGCATGAATCACACCGCGTGGCAGATCGGCATGGCGGTAACGTGACTGAAATTCCAGTTCGTCGTGCAGCAGTTGTTTACTGTCCGGGTCCAGCTTGCTATCCAGCAAGCTAGCGGTTTCACGCCACCAGTGCGGGCCGCGTTCATTATCACGATGGATAGAAAAGTCAGGGCTGACCGCGTGCATGCGACCAATCGCCTGACCCAATTCTGCCACCTGTGCGACGTTGGGTGTCTCGACCATTTTACCTTCCAGCTTTTGTACCAGCGCGGCCGGTTTCTGGTTCAGCGAAGTCAGGTAATGGCCGTTTCGATCAGGTAACGGGTGTGCCGAGGGCACCTGGTGCTCGGCCAGATAGGCCATCAGATCGAGAAAATAGGGCAACTCTACAGCCGTCAGGGCCTCAAACAGGGTCAGTACAAAATGGCCGCTGCCGGTATTGACAAAATAGTTGGTGTTTTCAATGCCGGCACTAATACCCTGATAATCGATCAGCTCACCTTGATCGTAATTTTGCAGGAACAGCGCCAGTTCATCCTGGCTGACAGTGGTATAAACAGACATATGTGATACGGTCAGGTTGCTATTTAGATTGTCGTTCTGGCTAAATTATCTTTGTGGCCTCAGCAATACACTGTACAAGCATAGCAGCGCAGCATTACCATGAAAACAATTTCCAGTAGGTAGGCGAGTCATCCAGTGGATAGCGTGACGGGTCACTGCCATCTTCCGGGTAGAGCAGATAATAGGGTTTACCCAGTTTCGGAAAAATACGTATCATATACAAGCGGCCGTTGATCCGGTATTCCTCAATCACCTTTTCGTCATCACGTCTGATGGTTACGTCGGGCTGAAGCTGCTCGGCAGCACCCTGACCATCATTCTGGCCATCATCGTTAACGATAGGTGGTGGCGGCGGTACGGTGGCCTTACCCGGTTTATCGGCCGCGTATGCCAGTGCTGGCAATATGGCGAACAATAGCGCTATTACTCGAAACATTCTGATCTCCGAATCAGGGTTCGTTATCTACAGCGTAGCATGGATAGTGGCTGGGCTGTATGCAACGGACACAGAACTGCGCATAATAGACACCTATGACACACGACAAATCCAAACCCCTGGTGCTGGTAGATGGCTCTTCGTATCTATACCGTGCCTATCATGCGATGAAAGATAAAGACTTCGAAACGTCGGATGGCCGGCCCACCGGCGCCATTTATGGCGTGGTGAATATGC
>DRJJ01000174.1 GCA_011052255.1 Gammaproteobacteria bacterium
ATATTACGTGCGCGGTAAGATATACGTGTCATCTCACCCGGATGGACCGTCACCTGCCGCTGATTAGGCTCAAACTGCCAGGGCAGCCGTGTATTGGTATTGGCATCCATTCTGACTGTTATCTGCCGCGACTGATCTACCGTCATCTGCTGCAGGGTGACTTCAGTAATTCGCTCCGTCTGGCCATTCAGGCCGAACGCCTGACAAACCAGTGAATAAAGTGGAACCAGGGCAAAACCAAAGCCAAACATGCCTATAGTCACGACGATCGCTTTTATTACAGTCGTACGGTTGGCCTTGCTCACCTGCTCGCGCCCGTCATCACAATAAAACCGACAAACAGCGATACCGCAACAATACCCAGCACGATGGCAGTGCGTTTGGCCTTATCTCGCTGCTCTTGTGTTACTTCATTCATAAATATAAACCAGTCAACCTCTCAACAGGAACAAGCGGGGCACAAGGCCCCGCGTATGCTTGCTTACTTCACTTCCGGTGCCGTCACAAAACTATGGTACGGCGCAGGTGAAGCCAGCGTCCATTCCAGGCCATGCGATCCTTCCCAGACCTTATCAGTAGCCTTCTCGCCACCCTTGATAGTCTTGATCACCAGATACAGGAATATCAACTGTGAGAACCCGAATATGAATGCGCCTATTGATGAGATCGCATTAAACTCGGTGAACTGTATCGGGTAATCGGAGTAGCGACGCGGCATACCTGCCAGCCCGGTAAAGTGCATCGGGAAGAAGGTAAGATTCATCGCAATCGTTGACAACCAGAAGTGCCAGCTGGCCAGCGTGGTGTTGTACATATTGCCGGTCCATTTTGGTAGCCAGAAATACACCGCAGCAAATATCGCAAACAATGAACCCGAAACCAGCACATAATGGAAGTGGGCGACCACAAAGTAGGTGTCATGGTACTGGAAGTCTGCCGGAGCAACACCCAGCATCAGTCCCGAGAAGCCGCCAATGGTAAACAGGATTACAAAACACAGTGCCCATAACATCGGTGTTTCAAAGGTCATCGATCCACGATACATGGTAGATACCCAGTTAAAGATCTTGACCCCGGTAGGTACCGCAATCAGTACGGTCGCATACAGGAAGTACAACTCACCGGCTACCGGCATACCGACCGTAAACATGTGGTGCGCCCAGACGATGAATGACAGGAAGGCAATCGAAGCCGTCGCATATACCATTGAGGCATAACCAAACAGTTTCTTGCGCGCAAAGGTCGGAATGATTTCTGATACCACGCCAAATGCCGGCAGGATCATAATATACACTTCAGGATGGCCGAAGAACCAGAATACATGCTGGAACAGAACCGGATCACCACCACCTGCTGCATCAAAGAAGCTGGTTCCAAAGTACTTGTCAGTCAGCATCATGGTGACCACGCCTGCCAGTACCGGCATAACGGCAATCAGCAGGAAGGCGGTAATCAACCAGGTCCATACAAACATCGGCATTTTCATCAGTGACATGCCGGGGGCACGCATATTCAGAATGGTGGCAATGATGTTAATAGAACCCATGATGGACGAGAAACCCAGCAGGTGAACAGCAAACACGAAGAATACGAGCTTGTCATATTGTCCTGAGAGCGGCTCGTAGAACGTCCAGCCAAAAGCAGGGCCCTGGCCTGATGAGAAATTACCACCAAAGAACATTGGAGCCAACAACAGGATACCCGCAAAAGGTAATATCCAGAAGCTCCAGTTATTCATGCGTGGCAAAGCCATATCAGGCGCACCAATCATCATGGGTACCTGCCAGTTAGCCAGGCCCACAAATGCCGGCATAATCGCGCCGAACACCATCACCAGACCATGCAGGGTTGTCATCATATTAAAGAAGTTCGGGTCGACAATCTGTAAGCCCGGCTGGAACAGTTCTGCGCGGATAACCAGCGCAAACATCCCACCAATCAGTAACATGGTGAATGAGAACCACAGGTACATTGTACCAATGTCTTTGTGGTTAGTGGTAAACAACCAGCGCTTGATCCCGGTAGGGATTTCGTCGTGGTGTGCGTCGTGTGTAGTTGTTGCAGTCATTTATCTCTCTCCTGACGACTTCAGCGCGCCGCTTTTATATCAGCTGGCTGAACCACGGAAGCAGTGTTGCCCCATGAATTACGTTCAAAGGTGATCACGGATGCCAGTTCCAGATCGTTAAGCTGGCTGCTAAACGCGGCCATAGCGGTACCTGGCTTACCGTTTTTGACAATATCGATATGGCCCTCTGCCGGCCCGGTAGCGATTGCGCTGCCCGCCAGTTTCGGGAATACCGCTACGCCTTCACCATTGGCGCCATGGCAACCAAAGCAGCCACCCTTGCCCATGTATATCTTCTCTCCGCGGGCGATCAGCTCTTCTTTGCTCCAGACCTTGTCGCTTGCCGCCTCTGCGGCAGCTGCAACGGCTTCAACCTTTCTGGCTGCCAGCCAGGTGTTGTACTCGGCTTCTTCTACCACCTTGACAACAATGGGCATAAAGGCGTGATCTTTACCGCATAACTCGGCACATTGACCACGGTAAATTCCAACTTTTTCTACCTTGGTCCATATTTCATTAACGTAGCCCGGTATCGCATCTTTCTTGGTTGCAAATGCCGGCACCCACCAGGAGTGGATCACATCATCAGAGGTAACCAGCAGGCGGACTTTTTTGTTTACCGGGATAACCATCATGTTATCAACTTCCAGTAGATAGTTTTTTATCTTGGTTACATCGACACCAGAATTTCGTGCACTGGCTAACTTATGCTCGGGGTTTAATGAGCTGATGAATGATACGGGCGTGCCGTCTGCATCGTACTCATATTTCCACTTCCATTGCAGACCGGTAACCTTAATGGTTAGATCGGAATCACTTGCATCTTCAATATCAATCAGGGTTGAGGTGGCTGGAATAGCAACTGATAGCAAAATGATAAACGGTACAATCGTCCAGATAATTTCGACCGTGGTGTTTTCATGAAAATCAGCTGATACCGCGCCTCTGGACTTGCGATGTGCATACATGGAGTAGAACATAACGGCAAATACGGCCACTGCTATCCAGACACATATCCAGAAAACCAGCATGTGTAAGTCAAAAATCTCTTGCCCCAACGCGGTTACAGGCTCCTGAAAGTTAAGCTTGTACTCCGCCAGAACAGATCCTGACACGATCATCAGCAGCAATGTGCTTATGGTCTGTGTCATCCTCTTGAAGGGTAACTTCATAACGTGCTCTCTCCTCGCAACAGTTTTTATTATCATCAATTTTTAAAGCTTTTTTATTCTCCAGGCTGGCCCTTTTTTTATATATATTAACCAGCCCGGTTAAGTATGTTCGGTCGTCGCTTGCGCTTTATTTCTTTTTACGCAAACCAAGGGTACTGCGACAGTGCGCCGCATCGTACCGTAGTCAAGGTTCACATTGCAATCAAAAATAGGAACATGGTGGCAAAAATTGTATTAATATTAGAATCTAATAATATAATAAATATCAAAAGCCTTATAAATCAACTGACTATTATTTATAAGTATTTTAGTCGGTTATCACTTAATCAATAATATAAACGTTGCTATTATCACATAAGCACCTGTTTCTTATTCTCTATTATAGAATATACTAACTCTCTAATATTTTATCTATCACCGGAGTCATCGCCGCCACATATTTATCTGTATCAGGTGCCGACGCATAGGGCAAAACACCCAGTGCCGGTATGGTCATTCTACCTTGCAGTGTATCCAGATTTTCTCGTAATTTTGGCATACCAGTATCAATACAATTACCTATCCAGCCGAGACAGTTAATGCCTGCATCGACCAGGGCTTTGGCGCTCAATCGGGCATGGTTTATACAGCCCAGTCGGACACCGACCACCAGTATCACGCTGCAATCCAGCCTCGCAATCAGCTCGACAACATCCTGTGTCTCATTCAGTGGCACCATCACACCGCCCACACCCTCAATGATTAACCATTCCGACTGCTTTGCGAGATACTCGGCGCTGTCTGCAATGGTTTGCAGATTTATGCTTACGCCAGCATCGCGCGCGGCAAGATGAGGCGCGATGGCAGGTTCAAAACAATACGGGTTAATTTGTTCATACGGCGCCTCAACATTAGCAACCCTTTGTAGCATAAGTGCGTCTTCATTACGCAACATACCATTTGCTTTAGTCGCCCCACTGGCAACCGGCTTCATCACCGCTACACGCTGTCCACCACTCACCAACGCCTGTACCAGGGCCTGACTAAACCAGGTTTTGCCAATGCCCGTATCTGTACCGGTGATGAAAATTCTTTTTGCCACAGCAACTAAACCTTATTCAAAAAATCAACGCTGATGGTCTGGTCAGCTGACTGTGGTAACCAGGCATGCCCGAAGATCACTTCATAACTTGCCGGCAGGCCCTGTGGCTGACGAAACTGTTCATAGCTGTCTGCCATCGCTGCCAGTTGTCGCTTGCCGGTTAAACCACGCATGCGCTCCGGATGTGCATTGGTGGCACCTATCGCCTGTAAATCACGCATCAAGTCCATCACCGAAGAATAGGTGAGGGTGATTTGCTCCATATCCATTACCGGGTTTTCAAAGCCACATGCCAGTAGTGCATCGCCAACATCATGCATATCCAGAAACTGGTTCACACGTGGATTATGATCAACTTCTGCCCAGCTGCTACGCAGCTCCTTCAGTGTATCGGGGCCAAAGGTGGTAAACATCAGCAGTCCACCTGGTTTTAATACACGACGCAACTCGCCGAATACCTGCGTCAAATCACTACACCACTGTAAGGTAAGACTGGATATCACGGTATCACAGTGACTACTCTTAACCGGCAGCTGCTCAGCTATTGCACATATACCGTGTGGCCGCATGGCGCGACCGAGCCAGCACCGCCAGGCCGAAATCTGCTCACGAAAGCGTTGCTGTGCCTGCTTGATCATCGCTGGCGATAAGTCTACCGCGATGATTTGCGATTTTGGAAATCGTTTTAGCAGGTCGGTGCTTAGCTGTCCGGTACCACAACCCAGGTCGAGCACCGTATCATGTTGGTGGCGAATATAGTCCAGCCGTTCTGTCAATTGCTTTGATACATTCTGCTGCAAAACCGCTGCCTGGTCATAACTGCCAGCCGCACGATCAAACGCGCGTTGAACCTGTCTGCGATCCAGTCGCATCATGTTCTCATGTTTATTACTACCCGGACTCATTCCACTTCAACTCCTGCCGCTTGCTGTTGCACCTGCGCACACAGCGTTTCAATCTGACTGGCAACCACATCACTGTGAGACATGAGCGGTGCATGCCCGGCACCATCAATATATTCAATACTGATCTGTCTGTTTAGCGCACTGATCGCCGCACCGGCTGCTACCGGCACCAGCTTATCATCGCCGCCCAGCACACAACTAACCGGCACAGTTAGCTGACAATAGTCATCGCGCTGGTCAGTGTTCAACAGGATATCCAGACCCTGTTGCAGTGCACCCGCATCGGGCGCTGGCATTTGTTGTTGTAGCTGCCTGATTGTTTCTCGCATATTAGCTGGCTTTGACCCAAGTACTTGCAACGCCAGAAAGCGACGCAAGGTGCGCTCATAATCCTGCGCCAGATCGCTCGCGAAACCAGTGAACACCTTTTGCTCTACGGCACAGGGCCAGTCGTCTGCGCGCACGAAGCGCGGCGTATTGGCCAGCAACACCAGGCCGGCAACCTTGTCCGGATAACGCCGCGCCACATGAACCGCAACCATCGCACCGAGCGACCATCCCACCCACACTGATGGCCGCGAAACAGATGCGGCCAGCGATTGGGCGATGCCATCCAGACCCATTTGTGGCAACGGTGCAGCGGCACCATGGCCGGGTAACTCGGGACAGGACACGGGGTGCTGTATTGGCAGTTTTGCCAGCAGCGGCTGCCACACAGCTGCGGACATCGCCCAGCCATGCACACATACCAGTGGTGTACTAGCTGGCATCCGCTTCTGTCCTGACCAGCCCAGGTAATTCGGCCAGCGTATCCAGCAGACGATCCAGTTGATTCTCAGTATGCGCCGCACTGAGCGTAATGCGCAGGCAGGCCTCAGAGACCGTCGGCGGCCGCATAGCGGTTATCTGGATGTCGTGTTTTAACAGCTCCGCGGTCAGCTGCAACGCCATCTCGCTGTTAGCAACCCTCAGCGGCTGTATGGGTGTTATTGATTCTGCCAGCGGTAGTTTACGTTCAGCGGCGCCTGCGCGAAAATAGCGAATCAGCTTATTTAGCTGGCTACGTCGTTCGGGCTCTGCCTGTACCAGACGCAAGGCGGCACGGACCGCCTCAGCCACCGCAGGAGGTGAGGCGGTGGTGTAGATATAGCTTCTGGCTGTCTGAATCAGGGTTTCGATCAGTTCATCACTACCTGCCACAAAGGCTCCGGCACCTCCCAGTGCCTTGCCCAGAGTACCCATTAGTATCGGCACCTGTTGCGGGCTTAATCCGTAGTGATCAAGCGTACCCACACCTTGCTCACCAAGCACGCCGAAACCGTGCGCATCGTCGACCATCAGCCAGGCCTGCTGTTGCTGTGCCAGACTGGCCAACTCCATTAGCGGCGCAATATCGCCATCCATACTGAACACACCGTCGGTCATAATCAGGGTTTCGGCCGCCCGCAATCCCTGCAGGCGCTGCGCTGCATGATCTGCATTATTGTGGTCATAGCGAATCAGGCGCGCGCCTGACAGCAATGCCGCATCCAGAATCGAGGCATGATTGTTGCGGTCAGCCAGAATGTGATCACCGCGCTGCATCAAGGCCGTCGCCACACCCAGATTGGCCATGTAGCCGGTAGAGAACAACAACGCACGCGAGCGCCCGGTAAATTCAGCCAGCTCCTGCTCAAGCAGATGATGGGCGCGACTGTGGCCATTGACCAGGTGCGCAGCACCGGCACCAACACCGTATTGGTCGATGCCCTTGTGCATTGCCTCGCGCACCAGTGGATGTGCAGCCAGGCCGAGATAATCATTACTGCAAAAATTCAGCAGCTGGCGGCCATCACGCACAATCAGCGGCCCTTGAGCTGAGTCACTGACCGCACGTGAGCGATACAGGTGCTGTTGCTGACGCTGGACAAGAAATGGTGCCAGATCTTTCATCAAGCAACCTGGCTTATGTGGACATGGGCTCAATACCCAGATTACTGAACAACTGCTGATCGTGGTTCACTGCCGGATTGTCTGTGGTCAGCAAGTGCTCACCATAAAAAATAGAATTGGCGCCGGCGAAGAAACACAGGGCCTGGGTCTCATCCGACATATCGGATCGGCCGGCAGACAGACGCACCATTGAGGCAGGCATCAGCAGGCGCGCCACGGCGATGGTCCGCACAAACTCCAGCGCATCAATCGACTCCACATCGGATAACGGCGTACCTTCTACCTGTACCAGCATGTTTATCGGCACACTTTCCGGATGCTCTGGCAGATTGGCCAGTTGCTGCAGCAGACCGGCCCGATCCATGCGTGACTCTCCCAGACCAACGATACCACCACAACAGAGTTTGATACCCGCATCGCGTACTCGCCCCAGCGTATCCAGACGATCATCGTAGGTACGCGTGGTAATAATATCGCCATAAAAATCAGGGGAGGTATCAAGATTATGGTTGTAGTAATCCAGACCCGCATCACCGAGTGCGCTGGCCTGCTGGTCATCCAGCATACCCAGCGTCATACAGGTCTCCATGCCCATGGCCTTGACCTGCTCAACCATCTCCAGCACCCGAGGGAACTCGCCTTTGGGTGGACTGCGCCAGGCAGCACCCATGCAAAAGCGGGTGGCGCCACTGGCCTTCGCCTTTTGCGCTTCCGTTATTACCTGCTTCAGCGGCATCAGCTTTTCACGCTCCAGCTCCACCTTGTAGTGCGCGCTTTGCGAACAGTAGGCACAGTCCTCCGGACAACCACCAGTCTTGATGCTGAGCAGGGTGCTGATCTGCACGCTGTTTGCATCAAAATGTTGGCGATGCAGGCTATGTGCCTGGAATAACAGGTCATTAAATGGCTGCTCGAACATGGCCACAATCTCGTCACGCTGCCAGTCGTGGCGCAGGTCTGCTACCTGATTCATAAATCACTCTCCTGATTAATGGCGACATCCTGCCAGTTTTCTCGCCTAATTCGTACAATATCCAGTATTGACCACGGTATGATCACCAGCGCAGCAAGCGCCCAGGCAATCAAATACCACTTCCAGCCATTACCGGGAATGAAGGTTGCGATGGCTACAAAAAAGCCGGTGACACCATAAAACCGATACGCCGCCTGCTGGGTGTAATGCCCCACACGCTGATTGGGATGATGACGGTTCATCGCATAAATAATCATCGACCCTCCCAGCCACAGCAGGCCCAGCGGCAGCGGCAGCAGGATTGCAACGATATTGCCAATGTTAAATAGCTGGGCAGCCTTGCGCGCCGATGCGCCACTGACAAAGGTTGTCTGGCCTTTGTCAGCTTTTGGCTCAGACTGTTTGACTGAAGCACCGGACTGCGTCATCGTAGACCACTAGCTGTATAAATAATGGAAATGAATCATACCTGTCAACCTGAATGGACTCAATATGGTTTACAACTGGATAAATAGTATACAGTCGCGACTTACCCCCGCATTTTGCCTGTTATGTGGCCATGCTGCTGAACAGGACCTGCTGTGTCATACCTGCCGAGAGAGCCTGCCGCTGGCCGAAAGCCGCTGCCAGCGCTGCGCGGTATATCTTCCGGCACCAAATGCCTCGCTATGCGGTCATTGCATTAGCAAACCACCGCCTCAGGATGCAGCCTACGCCGCATTCCGCTATCGGCCTCCGGTACGCTCTCTGTTGCAAGACCTGAAGTACAACCATCGGCTGCATCTGGCCAACTGGCTGGCTGACCGTTTTTGTGAAACCTTAAGCGCAAGTCGCCACCCGATTCAGGTGGATTGCCTGATACCAGTCCCCCTGCACCCCGGCCGTCAACGATTAAGAGGCTTTAATCAGGCCACCGAGCTGGCTCGACGTATCAGCCGGAATCTGAAGCTGACAATGGAAGCGGGTTGCTTACAGCGGCGTCGCGCGACGCCCAAACAAACCGGCCTGGATATGCATGCACGTAAACAAAACCTGCGCGGCGCTTTCGATCTGGACAAAAGCAGGCTGCCAGAACGCTGCGCCCTGGTTGACGACGTGGTGACCACCGGAGCCACTTCGCGAGAACTGGCCACACTACTCAAAAATAACGGCGTAAAGCATGTTGAAATCTGGTCGATCGCCCGTGCGGATGCCCCCGGCTGACAGGTTCTCCTGTTACTCCTTATTAAGTCCCTACAATTCGCGCGACTACTAGTCTATCTGCTAGCATAGCTTCCTTGATCAGGCCATGAGATGTCAGGCCTGCCTTGACCCTGGTCGAACGGCCATCCGTTCAGCTACCAGCTTTGTAACAATTGATATGGCTTAAGATACTTATGAAATACAAATGGCTTTTTATACTGGTTCTGCTCGCAATCAGCACTTTTATTATTTTTGAAAACCAGCACATGGTCAACGCATCGTTCATGTCTTACCCTCTAAGCATCCATCTCGGCGTTATGCTGATCATCGGCCTGGGACTGGGAATACTCGCTGGCATGTTACTGGGCAATGCAGGCGCGGGATCACACCACCTGCAAGGCAACCGTTCCGGCAATGCCGCGACCAACATCTATGTGGGCAATCTGGCCGACAATACCTCCAACTCGGATCTGGAAAGCACATTCAGCGCCTACGGTACGGTTAAATCAGTCAATATCATCAAGGATCGGGAAACAGGCTCCCCGCGTGGTTTTGGTTTTATTGAGATGGATAGCTTCGCTGCAGGCGATGCAGCGATAGCGGCGCTTAACGAGACCGTATTACTGGGTCAGACCATCAATGTTAATCGTGCGCGTGCCAAGCGCCATCGCCGCGGCCCGCAACAGCGAAATAACAAGAGTTAAGCCGTAAAGTACTCTTGTTAACACCCTCGATAGGGCAACGCAGGACGCAGTTGTCGAGGAGATATCAAGCTGAAATTACATATTTTATCCCCTCATACTAACCCTCGGTAACTGCTCCTGAGTCACCCTGGCGGCTGCATCCCTGTATCCGTCTCCCTGGTGGAGAGCACAATTTCATGTTTTTAATACCGTTGACTTGCAATTCTGATTCGTCAAACTATAATGCAGTCAGTTGACTTACTAATAAAGGTAAATACGTATATGCCGGCTGCCCGTAACAAACGCGAACACCTGATCCAGGCCGCCAAAGACCTGATCCATCGACAGGGCTATAACAAGACAACTCTGGCTGATATCGCAGACAGCTCCGGTGTACCACTAGGTAACGTTTATTATTATTTCAAAACCAAGGATGACATTGGCTCTGCAGTGATCCATGAGCGTAGCGAAGAACTGGACGACATGTATAAACAATGGGATAAACTGCCAAATGCCTCAGACCGTCTCAATGCGCTGCTTGACCTGCCCTTGCAAATGCGTGCTGCCATCACCAGTTCCGGTTGCCCAATCGGCAGTCTGGCACAGGAACTTAACAAGGAAAAAAATTACTTGGCACGAGAAGTGGCTCGCTTATTGAATAATCAGGTAAAGTGGGCAGCAGAGCAATTCAGGCAATTAGATAGTGACCAGCCTGAAGACGACGCGGTGTTTCTGCTATCAACCATACAAGGCTCGTTATTGTTCGCAAATTCGCTGGGGCAGCCTGACACCGTTAACCGACAAATAAACCGTTTGCGTAAATGGCTGGAAAATTTCACCGCACCCCACACCAAAAAGCAGGCCCGCAGCGGCCAGAGATAAAACAAAACCGTAACCGGCTATTGCCTGGGCCAGGCAACTGATTATTTAACGGAACAATATACATCTACGAGTGTCACAGGTAATAACAGGGAATCACCGTAACCTGGAATAAGTTAGAAAGCTTACTAACTACGCGGTGATAGTCTGCCGATGCACAGATTAATAATCGTCACTAAAAGGCCTGGGTACATCACATGGCAATACCAGTCCCTGGCGACTAACATACAGAAGATGGAGACCCAAAATGGTACCCATAACACAATCGATAGATACTCAGGGTTTAAGCCAGCACCAGCCTTTTTTACGTGCGTTCAGCGCCATGCGTAAACTGCAATGTGGAGATGTGTTGATGTTATCTACCAGTGAGCCGCAAGCCGATGATGATTTGCAGGCATTTTGCTATCGAACCGGATTTCAACTGATCGAGTCAGTGCGCTGTGAAGACGAGTATATCTTTCTGATTCGCAGAAACTGTACCACAGAGCAGGCAGCCTAGGAGCACAGCATGTCATTGATTACACAACAACTCAGCCTGTATGACCACACACGTTGCCACGTCATCTGCAAGGTAGACAAGGCACTGAATATGCTCGATAGCGGCGAAGTGCTGATGGTCAGCGCCAACGAGCCTGGCGCCATCTCGGATATCAAAAAAAGTATTTTACGTAGTGGTAATGAAATATTGCGCTTTCTGGATGAAAACCAGGCCTTTACCTTTGTGATACGTAAAGGCTCGCTGCACGCAGCCAACGGGTTACAGTCGGCCTGCTCACTACTACACTAGGCCAGCCCCTCACTTGCCCCAGCCCGTGCTACTCAGTAGCATAGGCTGTATGCAAACATCTGACTACATCTCACCCCGACACCCTGCCAGACAGACCCCTCCGAACAAGCTCCATTGAATAATCCTGGCAGTGACCAATGGCACAATGCACAGGCCTACGCGTACTCACAAAAGCTGAACCTCAGCCAATGGGCCTGGCAATTTTTACGTCGCAACCCGGATTATCACAGCGACTGGCAATGGTTCTGGCCTTTGTGGCAGTCTCTCGAAAAAGATTACGGTACGCCACCGTCACGAGACTTCAGCCGCTGGAAACAGGATGACCGCCCGGAGCACATCGCGCTTGGCTTTGACCTGGACTGCCCACTCTCTGACCAGCTGCAAATAGCCAGGCAATACTTGCTTACACTGCAACGCTCACGCCAGAAAAAAGGCCTGTTACGGGCACCATGGCTGTCTGCATGGCAGGTTCACTGGACCCGGTTGATACGCCTGCTGGATGCACTGAGCGGACAGGCTGAGCACCAACAAATCCTCGACTCGCTCTATCCAGCCGATAGCAATGACAGCAGCTTAATACTTGAGCACGACACCCACCAGGCACTGCTGCTACGCGACCATGATTACCGAACTATCCTGAAATTTCTTGATAATGATCAAGATAAATGAATTAATACGCTATATAATTTCTTCAATCGCACGAGCAATCAAGGAACCCGCTCATGGCAAAAGATGATAAGCAAGCCCTGTTAAAACAACGCTTACAGGAGATGGGTATCATGCAGGCGGACGCTGCATCCAGCGCCGACCCAGTGGCCGCTGCAACAAAAGACAGCGGCTTTTCAGGCCTGGCCATCATGATGATTATCGCGGCCACCCTGACCGGTGTTTTGATTTACTGGCTGACCGTAAAATTCACTGTTCATCAGAACATGGACCATACCAGGTCGCAGGCCGAGATACAGGCAAGTAAACCACCCACCAGCACAGGTTCGGGCCACACACGGATGATGCCATCAGGTACTGACACTGCAAGTCCCACCGACAGGACTGCTACCAGTACCCCTGCGAATCAGGCAACAAACTCGTCTGCGCCCATGCCAGGACCTCGTGCACCCGCAATCAATAATACATACAGACCTGCCTACCCGGCATACCGTGCATATCCATACCCACCCGCGCCACCACGCTACGCTGTACCGCCTTACCCGCGATACTACATGCCGCCTCCCGGCTACCCGTATCCTCCGGCACCCTGGCCACCCCGGCGCTAGTATATTAATTTGACCAAATAAATATTAGCTGGATGATTCAGTTCCTGATTCCGGTTCCACGCTCCAGCAGGAATAGCGCAAACACAAACAAGCCCACTACAAAGGCAATAATAATCGTATACGCCGTTACCAGCGAGATATCGCTGATGCCGAGAAAGCCAAAACGAAACGCATTGATCATATACAACACCGGGTTAAATAACGAAACATGGTGCCAAAAATTATTCAGCATATCGATTGAATAAAAAATTCCACCGAGGTAAGTCAATGGCGTCAACACGAACGTGGGCACGATAGAAATATCATCAAAACTTTTTGCGTAAATCGCATTTACCAGCCCCGCCATTGAAAACAGCAAGGCGGTCAATATCACAGTGGTAATCACCACTGTCAGGTTATGAATCTGCATATCTACAAAGAAGGTTGCTACCAGTGTGACGGCAAGACCCACGACCAGACCACGCATCAGTCCGCCGGTGATATAGCCAACCAGTATGATCCAGTTAGGTATTGGTGCTACCAGCATTTCATCAATGTTGCCCTGAAATTTGGAGCTATAGAATGAAGAAACGACATTACCATAGGCGTTGGTAATCACCGACATCAATATTAAACCGGGTACAATAAAGGCAATAAAATCAACACCACCAACCGTGCCAATATGTGAACCAACCAGATTGCCAAAAATAACAAAGTACAACGCTGTCATAATCATTGCCGGCAACACCGTTTGCACCCAGATGCGCACGAAACGAACAATCTCACGAACCACGATAGTCTTGAAAGCAACGTAGTATTCACGTGTTGGCATGGGCATCTCCTGGCAGACCATTCTCATTGACTCTGTTCAGAAACAGTTGCTCCAGACGATTGGATTTGTTGCGCAAACTGGTTACCTCTATTCCATGGTCACTTAATTCACAAAATAAATCGTTCAGGCATTGTTCTCGCACTATCTCAACCTCAAGCGTATATGAATCAACCAGCCGGGCCGACTGAACCTTTAAGGCCGGCAATTCATTTAGCGGTTTATGCAGATCCAGTATCAGGGTTTCAAACTGTAATGAGGTCAGCAGATTTTTCATGCTGGTGTTCTCAACCAGCCGACCCTGGTCAATGATCGCAATATTACGGCACAGACTTTCGGCCTCTTCTAGATAGTGGGTCGTTAGTATAATGGTCGTACCCTTATTATTTATCTCTCGCATAAATTCCCACATCGAACGACGAATTTCAATATCGACCCCGGCCGTCGGTTCGTCCAGTATCAGCATGCGTGGTTCATGCACCAGCGCACGCGCAATCATTAAACGACGCTTCATCCCGCCTGAAAGCTCACCCGCCTTACTATGACGTTTGTCCCATAATTCCAGTTTTTTAAGATAATACTCAGCGCGTTGCCTGGCCAGGCGACGTTCCAGGCCGTAATAGCCGGCCTGATTAATCAGAATCTCCTGCACCGGCACAAAGATATTAAAATTAAATTCCTGTGGCACCAGACCCAGGCAGCGCTTGGCCGCATTGCGCTCCCTGTCGATATCATGCCCGAATATCGAAACCGTGCCGCCAGAACGATTAACCAGTGATGAAATAATGCCGATAGCAGTGGATTTACCCGCCCCATTAGGCCCGAGTAATGCGAAAAAATCTCCCTCAGCCACCTCCAGGTCAATGCCTTTCAGGGCTTGAACGTCATTTTTATAGGTCTTGCTCAGCCCTGTTAATTTAAGTGCAATCTTATCCATTTATAGTCAGTCACTTTCATTGAAGCGTAAATACTATTGAATCCAGCATCAATAGATGCCTTGTCAGTTACAGACATTATATACCGGGAATTATCTTTGATATTCTAACAAACAGAGATGCAAGAACGTTTATTATTTTCAGTAAGCCATACAGGGCAACCGGACGAAGAATCAGGTCACCTGAATTAGGCGCCCCTCAGCAAAACAGGATCACCAAATCCCTGTTATTTTTTATTTTGTTCGGTCATAAATGTTTCCAGCACCTTGCGGTTGAGGGCACCCAATTGTTGGGCAAATAGCTTACCGGATGGGTCGTACACCAGTGTCGTGGGAGTACCCTGTAGCATACCGCCACCCAGACTTTCTATAGTGCGCCCATTTCCAAGCAGGATGGGAAAGGTTATGAAATAGTCGTCAACAAACTCACGTACCTCTTCTACGTCGGCCTGGCCAAAACTCGGGTAGTCCAGCGCCATACCGACTACAATTGCATCCTTGTCCTTGTGCGCATCATGAAAATCCTGTAAATCCGGCATTTCTTCCACACAGGGCGGGCAACGCGGGCCCCATATATTAAAAAATACCCACTTTCCTTTGCCGATATACTCACTCAGGTGATGTTGTTTGCCATCCATATCGGCAAGGCTTACATCCGGGCTTTCTGCATGAACTGGCACGGCCAGTATTGATAGTGAGAGTAGCAGTGACAATGTAGCGATTCTATGCACTTTGATTACAAAAACTTTATTCACGGTTAACCTCGACTGTAAATCTGGTAAGTGCTGTTTCATTCGTTATTATTTAACGGGTGCACTTTCATGCCAATTTCCCTCTGGCAAGAACATTGCTTCATCTTCCAGTGCTTTCGCTTCGGCAGTACGGCCTAGCGCCTTGAGTATTTCACTTTTGAGTAACATTGAATTGCGTGCTTCCGGCGCCAGTATCAACGCATTATCAACAGCCTGCAATGCAAACAGGTCCTGACCACTCAGGTAGTATGCCATCGCCAGATTGTGATGGCCTTTCTGGTAGCTTGGGTCAATCGTAACTGTTTTGGTGAAATGATTTATTGCTGTTTTATACTTTTTTCTTTGCGCCAGTACCACACCCAGATCATCATGCGCCTCGGCGTTGTTCGGGTCCAGTGCTATCGCCCTGCTTAAATCCCTGTGGGCATTCTCACTGTCGCCCTTCCACAGATAACGTACCCCTCGTTTTGTGAAGGCTACTGAACTGTCTGGATGACGCTCGATATAGACGCTCAGGTCAGCTATACCTTCGTCAATATAGCCCATACGCCCGTTAGCCATGCCTCGACCATACCACGCCTTATCCTGAAACGGATCCAGCTCTATTGCTCTGTTAAAGTCATTTATCGCGCTGTCAAAATCATGCATCATAAAATACAGGTTTCCGCGTTCTGTGTAGAGTACAGCATCGTCAGGTTTAATCTGTATCTGCAAGCTTATTTTCTGTAGCTTTTTTTCTGCCTGATCATAGGATAGCTCAGCTGCCAGGGTGCTGTTCGGCGACAACAAGGTTATCGTTGAGAACAAGGCGCCTGCCCTTAAAACTGAAAGATACTGCCGGATACAGCCATGCAATATCATGCTTGAACCCCCTGTAATCAGGCCACTATGTGGCACACTATGCTATTTAGACCCTGCTAAAGCAGATTTATTCCATAAGAATCAAAAACTATTTCTGAAATGTCAGGCGCGTCACTCGCCGAAGTACGTAGAGGAGAGGAGAGGAGAGGAGAGGGATAAAAATCATTTTTTCTGGAATAGGCAATGTTTAGTATAATCGGCAGCCTCGTTTGCACTCCAGTCACCGGCATCTTTCGCTTTCATGTGCCTGCACCAGGCCTCACTACCAACCGGAGGAGTACAGCCCGCCAGCACGATGAAAAATATGATTGCTGTGATCACCGATAGTATCTGCTTCATGCTTACACATTGTCCTGTAACAGGGTGGTTATCAGATGCTTGATATGACTGGGGCGAAACGGCTTGTCACAGATACCGGATACCCCGGCCTGCTGGACAGCCGCCAGTCGACTTTCATCATCTTCACTGGTCACCATTAGTACGGGTATCGCACGCTGGTTACTGCTTTCACGTATGTGCTTTATCAATTTATCACCGTCCATATCCGGCATATTATAATCGGTTACCACCAGGTCAAAGAAATTCTGCTCAATGATATCAACCGCATCTGTGCCATCTTCAGCCTCGGTTATGTTCTCTATACCCATTTGCCTGAGTATGCGACATATATGCTTGCGCGCCATCGAACTGTCATCAACCACCAGTACCTCAAGATCATCCAGCACGTGATCATCCAGTACGGTTTCATCTGGCTGGATATGTTCAATGGTTGTGGTCAGGGCAACCTCCAGATCATGGGGCTGAAACGGTTTGGGTAATATCGCCACTACGCCGGCCTGACGTATTGGGTCCAGTGCCGAGAACGCGGTCTCGCTGGATACCAGCATAAAGGGTATGGTTTCGAGTTTTGGTCGTGTACGCATGGTGTGCACCAGCTCGGTGCCGGTCATTTCCGGCATATACATGGCGCTAATAACCAGGTCTGGCTGGGTAACATGCATCTCATCCAGCGCCTTGACCGCGCTCTGATACAGGCGTGCTTCTCGCACACCCATGTCACGTAGATGGTTTTCTATTATACGACCCTGAACCGGCGAGGGTTCTACCACGCATATGCTCAGATCATTAATTTCCAGTTCCTGCTTGATATCCATTGCCTGCCTGCCAAATTACCGAAAAACACGCCGTTTACACTTTATCGGTCACCCTGGCCTGAACTTAAGGGTGCTCGATTTAAACAGTCGTATTTCTCAGAATTTATAATATTGACTATCCAGGTAGTTAACCACTGAGTCTAACTGCTGCGCAGACCAGCCAGCCCGGGCCTGTTTACTGCAGCGGCTCACCTGTGCGTGTAGTGCATCCCTGTCTTGTATAAAGCGGTTAGCACGAGTATAAACACTGTTGTCGTGGCAGCCCTGGCATTTACCAGCGAGCAGTTGACCGCCCACAGCGTCATCCTTCGCGTAGGCGAAGCTAACAGCCATAAAACCAACTATCATAAGCACAGCCGTTATATATTTTTTCATGTTCCCACCTCCTTCTGGATACGATGTTTAGCCGCGATAAAATCCCGATGGGATACATATAGTAAACCGGCTACCTTACGTAACAAATGCTCTTCATATTTATTCAATACCTTGTCAGCATAAGCTATACGCCATAATGATTCGATAACTTCTATTTTCTGCTCATTGGAAAAATGACTATTGATAAGCGATGTAAACTGGTAGTAGTCATAAGACTCTTCTGCCTCCTGTTCTGCCAGAGACAGTATTGTGTCTACCTCGTGCTTGTCCAGACCAAAATGCCGGTACAGCGCTGTTCTGATAACCTCACGTTCTTCTTCCTTTATGTCACCATCCATACGCATCATTTCGGCCAGCAGGACAGCCGTTGCCCGGTGAACAGCCTGCTCTTCGCTGGCCTGACCCTCCACCGGGCTCATGCGCTCGGAAAAATACTGTTTGATTGCACTTAACATTCTGAAAACCTTTATACAGAAAACTTCTGATCAAAAATACTCTTATGAGTTGGGTTTGAGTTCGCGTGCGGCCCAGTTAGCGAACTCGCGTCGGGTACAACTGCTTGCACTATGCAAACCATGCCCTTCCACAACACGATAAATCACCATGTTCTTGGCTGGTTCAGCATGACCTGCCTCGTCTATTATCTGACGCACTGACCATTCTATGCCATGCCGGCCATTGGTATAGTATCGACCCAACTGAATACCATCGGGTGTCATGCGCAGCCTGTCTGCGTGCTCCTGACTGAGAATAAACAAACGCTGCAGATCATCCGAAGTAACATCGACAACCAGATCCATATCGGTAATGGCCTGCTCGATATGTTTTTTATCAATCACATGTTCTGCCCTGGCCGTATTGATGGCAGGCGCCTCGGAAAATCGCATCAGGTTTGCCGGATAACGGCGCCACGGGAAAGCGTTGTTAAAAGTGATAGCAACGACCAGTATTACTGTTACGTTTAGTAATATGGGTGCCATCACGTACTGGTAGCCCAATGCATGAATGGCTGGCCCACCTATAATCGCAGCCAGTGCAGTCGCCCCACCCGGTGGGTGTATACAGCCCAGTATGTGCATCGCACCGATAGCCAGCCCTACAGCCAGACCGGACGCCAGATAAATATCAGGAACCAGATGATAAACACTCACCCCGATAACAGCGGATACCAGGTGGCCGCCAATCAGTGACCAGGGCTGTGACAGGCGCCCGTGTGGCACCGCAAATAATAATACTGCAGAAGCGCCCATGGATGGCACAATCAGGGATGCGCCCTGTGCACCGGTAATCTGAAAGCTGATGTAGGCAACCAGCGTAATACCTGCAACGCTACCCAGGGTCGAAACCAGTATCTCTGTGTTACTGACCCGGTCTGACTCAAACCCGAAAAAATTCAACAACGATTTGTAGATAGCCAATGGTTCCCCTTTGTGCCGTTGTAATAAGTGCTAACAGACCCTGACGACTAAAATCGTAAAATCAGTCCCAGGCTTGCTTCAAGCTGATTCATGCCACTGCCGCTGTAACTGGCAACGCAGCCACCATTGCGGCAAAAAATATGTGAGGCACTATCCGTAACGATACCATAGGTGCGCACGTCAAGGCGCAGGCCCATATTATCCATTAGATACCAGCGCACCCCCCCCCACCCAGGCTGTAAGAGAACTCGGTAGACGAATCATAGCCTTGTTCCGGATCCAGATAGGCAGCGCCCAGAGTAAAGCTCAGGTAGGGTCGGGTGTCCTCATCTGTAACATCACCGCCTATTCGATAGCCGGCAAACGGTGTCAACTCTATTTCAGAATGAGCTGTACTGGTATACATAATCGTCAATATAAAATAAAAAGGCATGCAATATTTTTTTAGAGTCAAATTATTCATCATCCTGGCCTTGTTGATGCATTTCTTTCGTGGTGTTATGAGATATTTTCCTTGTCAGGCGAACAGGATACCGCCGCTCTGGTCGCAGGCATACGATAGAGCTCTTCAAGTGGAACAGATCTGCCGTTATCCAGCACGATACGAGCATGAGTGCGATTAAACTTGCGAGGTTCTGTGACACCAACTGAATGCGCAATCACACCCACCTCGTGCACCATGTTTCTGCAATAATTGCTAACCCTTATAGCCTTGCCAATTGGCTCCAGACCTTTTTGCAGTTTCCTGTTATGGGTTGTGATACCTGTCGGGCAGGTGTTTTTGTTACATTGCAGTGCCTGAATGCACCCCAGTGCAAACATAAACCCTCTGGCCGTCACTACAAAGTCGGCCCCTACACACAGGGCCCAGCCTACCTCTCCCGGTGTAATCAGTTTACCGGAAGCGATAAGCCTGATACGTTGCTTCAGATTATATTTTATTAGCAGGTCTGCCACCATAGGCAGGCTTTCACTTATCGGCAAGCCTACGTAGTCGATCAGACTCATTGGCGCGGCACCGGACCCACCCGTGGCACTGTCTATTGTTATAAAATCCGGTGCACTTTCGATACCGCGTTTGTTGATGGCTTCAAACAACTCATCGAGCCAGCCATAGGCTCCAATCACACACTTGAAACCGGTTGGCTTGCCGGTAACCGTGCGTACACGCTCTATCATGTCCAGCAAATCATCGATACACTTGATATCGATATGTCGGTTCGGACTAATTGAATCTTCGCCTTCCGGTATGCCGCGTATTGCGGCTATCTCTGCCGTAACCTTACCGCCAGGCAGTATCCCGCCTTTCCCGGGCTTTGCCCCCTGGCTTAGTTTGATTTCGAACATTCTTACTTGTTCATGAGCCGCCACTTCACGCAGTTTTTCATCACTCAGCTTGCCTTGCTCATCACGCACACCATATTTTGCCGTACCAATTTGAAAAACAATGTCGCAGCCACCTTTCAGGTGATAGGGTGTCAAGCCACCTTCACCGGTATTCATCCAGCATCCCGCCTGGTAGGCGCCATTTGACAGCGCCAGTACTGCGGGTCGGGAGATAGCGCCAAAACTCATGGCGGATATATTGAACAACGAGTTGGTCACATAGGGGTTTTCACAGTACTCGCCTACGGTCACTTCTCCGACTTTTGCCGCATCTTCGCCCAGCACAGGGAACGGGCAATTAACAAACAAAATACTGCCTTCGTTGTGCATGTTACGTGTCGAACCAAACGCAACGGTGTTATCCAGATCTTTTGCAGCACGATAGACCCAGCTGCGTTCTGCACGGTTAAATGGCAACTCCTCCCGATCCATTGCAAAAAAATACTGTCGGAAAAACTGCCCAAGGTGTTCAAAAAAGTACCTTAAACGACCAACCACCGGATAATTACGCCGTATAGCATGTTTGGTCTGGGTAACATCAGCTATGTAAATAATAATGACGTAAAGTACTGCAACGCCCAGTATCAGCACTAGAAATGCCGACATGTAAACCAGCACATCCAGCAGGAAAGTCAACTCCACTTTATCATTTTCGAACACGCACTGGTCTCCTGACTATATTGATGGTGAATTCAGCACCAGCATTTTCTCAATCTGCATATCATGGTAGGTATAGGGTATGCCACCGACACCCAGGCCCGACTGTCTTAACCCTGCAAATGGCATCCAGTCTACCCTGAATGCGGTGTGCTCGTTGACCATGACCGCAGATGCATCCAGATGGCGATATGCCAACATTGCAGTATTGATATTGCTAGTGAAAACGGCTGCCTGAAAACTGAACGGTAACGCATTGGCACGGTTAATCGCATCCTGTATATCGGTATAGGGATAAACACAAATGACAGGCCCGAATATTTCCTGACTGGAAACCTTCACATCATCCGGCGGGTTATACAGTACCGTGGGCTCATAACAGGTCTCGGACACCGCCTGCCCACCACACAGGCAATCCGCGCCGGCCTCTATTGCCTGCTCTACCCATTCACCAACCCTGACCACTTCTGCCGGACGAATCAGTGGACCAATATCAGTGTCGGGCAATAGCGGGTCATCGACAATCATTTTTTCAGCCAGCTGCGCCAGTCTTTTCGCTACGTCCTTTGCAATACTGTCGTGGCAATATACGCGCTGCACGGATACACAGACCTGCCCGGCATGATACATGCCACCCTTGGCCAACCGTGGCAATGCCTCGTCAAGGTCGGCATCAGCGGCGACGATAACCGGGGCCGCTCCTCCGTGTTCCAGTGCGCAACGTACTCCCGGTGCCAGCTGACTACGCAACATCCAGCCCACACGTGCGCTACCGATGAAACTGAAAAAACCAACCCTTGCATCAGTCACCAGTTTGCTGGCCAGTTCAACATCTTTCACCACCAGCGCCTGACACCACTCTGGCGGCAAGCCGGCCTCATGAATCATACGCACCAGCCTGAAACATGAAAGCGGTGTATCTTCAGCGGGTTTGACTATAACCGGGCAACCGGCCGCAATCGCCGGCCCGACCTGGTGTGCGATTAGATTAACCGGGTGATTAAAGGCACTCACGGCCACCACTACACCGATCGGTTCGTGGCGGGTTAACGCCAAATGCTGATGTGATGCGGCATTGATGTCCATAGGAATTTCGCGACCGCTACCGGTGCGTACACAATCAATGCAGATCTGGATACTGTCTATTGCGCGAATAACCTCGACCTTTGAATCACTATATGGCTTGCCACCTTCACGTGCAGCTTCAAGACTCAGGTATTCGATTTTATCGGTCATCAGGCCAACAAGGTTTTGCAGAATTTCAATACGTCTGGCCGGGCTTAACCAGCCTTTGCGATCTCGATAGAGCTCATAGGCGTTACTCAGTGCCTGTTCAACCACTGCTGCATCCGCACTGTCGACAGTGGCAATCTCTGCCCCGTCAAATGGTGCGCTCACCGTAAGTTTTTCTGCTGTGGTTTCTACACCCGGTACCAACAAAGCAAAATTTTTGGTCATATCCCGATAACCCTTGTCGTTGTTTTAATTATATCGGACAGGCAATATTACCCAAACGTTCCGTCAGTCCCATGTTTTCTGCATAATCTATCGGCACCACCACCAGGCTAGGCCCGGATTCACCCAGTGCCGCGTCGACTACGGCACGCAAATCACGGCTGTTCTCGACGAA